>NZ_JBHUIV010000020.1:394755-507862 GCF_042683085.1 Shivajiella indica
GAAAAAAACTTACTGAAGTCAACCAATCTGAATACAGATCAATTGTTGTTTATCAGGCTGGAAAATAAAAACCACAAGAGTAACAATAGGAGCACAAAAGTTTGGGGCCATCGGCCCTTTCTTTTAACGGGATTTTCCATTAGGGCCCTTTCTTTTGTTCACTTTGCAGACTTTTGTGGTTCGAAAAAAAACTTACTGAAGTCAACCAATCTGAATACAGATCAATTGTTGTTTATCAGGCTGGAAAATAAAAACCACAAGAGTAACAATAGGAGCACAAAAGTTTGGGGCCATCGGCCCTTTCTTTTAACGGGATTTTCCATTAGGGCCCTTTCTTTTGTTCACTTTGCAGACTTTTGTGGTTCGAAAAAAAACTTACTGAAGTCATCCAATCTGAATACAGATCAATTGTTGATGCTTAGGATGGGAAAAAAAACCACAAGAGTAACAATAGGAACACAAAAGTTTGGGGCCATCAGGCCCTTTCTTTTAACGGGATTTTCCATTAGGGCCCTTTCTTTTGTTCACTTTGCAGACTTTTGTGGTTCGGAAAAAAACTTATTGAAGTCAACCAATCTGAATACAGATCAATTGTTGATGCTTAGGATGGGAAAAAAAACACAAGAGTAACAATAGGAACACAAAAGTTTGGGGCCATTAGGTCCTTTCTTTTAACGGGATTTTCCATTAGGGCCCTTTCTTTTGTTTACTTTGCAGACTTTTGTGGTTCGGAAAAAAACTTACTGAAGTCAACCAATCTGAATACAGATCAATTATTGTTTATCAGGCTGGAAAATAAAAACCACATGAGTAACAAAAGGAGCACAAAAGAAAGGGACAGTTTTGACTGTCCCTTTTTTTTAATTACTGATCAACTCTTCAAAGTCATCCCTGATATAGATGACGTTTCTTCCCAGTTCAATCCATTTCTTTTTTTCCAATTGTTTGAGCAATCTGGAAATTACTTCCCTGGAAGTCCCTAATTCGTTTGCAATTTCCTGATGGGTGGTGTGCAGCTCATTTGTTTTTTGTTGCTTCATTTTGGTTACAATATAACGCATCAGCCTTTCGTCCATCCTTTTGAATGCTACTGCATCAAGTGCTATCAACATTTCATGAAATCTGGTTTGGTATGTCATGGAGACAAAATCCTTCCATTGTTTGTATTGGTCCTGTAGTTGTTCATGTTTGTGGATGGGGATACCCAAAAGAACCGTTTTTTCTTCTGCGACTGCTTTGATTTCACTGGGTCTGGAAGCTGAACAACAGGTTAAAGAAAGTGCACAGGTTTCACCTGGCTCTAAATAGTATAAAAACAATTCCTTGCCATCTTCATCCATCCTAAGGATTTTTACAGATCCTTCCAAAATCAAAGGCACCATTTTGATAAACTGTCCCGGTTCTGTAATTACTTTTCCAGGTTGAAATTCATGAATGGTGCCATATGTCAATAGTTCATTTAATAAATTAGGGTCTGTAAGATTGGGAAGAATTTGCTTTAATTTTTCAAGTTCCATATCTGTTATTTTTAAAAATAGATCAATAAGAGGACAAGTTAACTATTACAGAAAGAATAGAAAAAGGGTCAAATAAAATATTTGACCCTTTTTAACCACCAAACCTATTAATTAAGCACTAAAACCACCATCAACGACATGCATTGCGCCGGTTATGAACTTGCTTTTGTCGGAGGCCAGGAATAGGGCCATTTCCGCGATATCTCTATTGGTTGCATATCTTCCCAAAGGAATCATGCTTTCAAAACCTTTTTTAACTTCTGCCCCAGCGCCGGGAGCAAATTGATCCTCCAAAGACCTCATCATCCTGTTGTCAACGGGAGAGGGGTGAATGGTATTGACCCGGATATTGAATGGAGCACCTTCTTTTGCGCCTACCCGCATAGCCCCTATGGTAGCATGTTTGCTGGTTGTGTATGCAATCATTTTTGCCGTCCCGGTCAATCCTGCCACTGATGAGGTGATAATGATGGAACCTCCTCCGGATTTTTCCAGGTAAGGAAAGGCGTATTTCATTCCCAGCCAAACTCCTTTGACATTGACATCCATCACAAGATCGTATTCCTCTTCTGAATATTCAGTCAATGACTTGACCACACCCTCTGTACCAGCATTCAGGAAAACAATGTCGATTTTTCCAAAAAGCGATGCCGCTTTTTCCGTATATGCTTTTACATCCACAGCCTTACTGACATCTGCGGCAAAAACATGCACTCTTTTATCGTTCAATTCTTTATTTGCAACCTCTAGGTTTTCTTGCTTCAAATCCACCAACAAAACACCTTCCATACCCTCAGAGAGAAACAATTCAGCAGTGTCTTTTCCTATTCCTCCTGCTCCTCCTGTGATTATTCCATATTTCCCTTTTAAAATCATGGCTTCCCTTTTTTAAATGAATTGATTTTATAATTCAAAACTAACTATGAAATAAATAAGGAATAGTGGTAATTATCAGGGTGTTCTATGATTTTCATCAGGGTTTATGCCTTGGAAAATTGCGAAATTTAATCTGTACTTAAGAACTAAAATCCTGAAGCCATGAAAAGAATAATTGTCCCCGTCGATTTCTCTTCTTATGCAGATAATGCTTTTTTGACGGCACTAAAAATAGCCGATAAAGCGAACAGTAGTATTACCTGTGTAAATGTTGTCAGTACCCCACTGGATTGGGAAAAGTTAAGTGCTGAAAAAAAGAAGCAACATCCGGATATCCTTGATCTCGAGGCTGAGGCTAAAGATAAATTAAAAGCGTTTGTCATGGACCATAAATTGGGAGGGGTACCGGTAGAAACAGTCGTTGAAGTAGGTGTGCCGCATGAACAGATTATTAAAGTTGCCAACAAACATAAGGCGGATCTCATTGTAATAGGTGCCTATGGTATAGGCTATACCAATGAAAAATTCCTGGGATCAAATCTTCAAAAAGTATTAAGAAATTCAGAATGCCCTGTTTTGGCAGTGAAAAAAGTCATGAATGGAAATGACCTGAGAAAAATGGCTTTTGCATCCATGTTCACTGAAGATTCAAGGCCTGCTTTCCTTAAGATGAAGCCCATGATCAAAGACTTTCAAACCTCAGTACATTTTCTGGTTGTGAACACCCCTAATTCTTTCATCAACTCGGCAGATGCCCAGAAAAACATGGACAAATTTGCCAAAGGATTGGAGGATATTGTCATCCACAAGAATGTTTACAACCATGACGAAATAGAAAAGGGAATCGTGGAATTTTCAGAAAACAACAAAATCGGATTCATCGGAATTGCTTCCACAGATAGGAAAGGCATGTCTTCTTACCAAATTGGTGTAACTGATACAGTTTTATTCAAATCTGAAATTCCTGTTTTAAGCGTAAAAATGGAGTGACCCACGGAAAAGTTGCAAGCACCCAAAGGCTGTCCCTGTTGATGGGACAGCCTCTTTTTTTGGTTAGATTTCTGAACCAAGTTTCTTATAATGAATTCCCAGGGCATTCATTATACTTACGATACAGCCTTATAATTTATATCTATAACTTCCTTCTTCAAAAATTTCCAATGGATAACAGAACTTCCAAGGTTGTCCAAGCTTGAAATTACCTGTTTAATTACATTGGTTAGGGTTGAAACAGGAAATTCAGATGGCCCTTTTTTAATTTTTTCATACATGACAGCAATCCACATTTTGTACTGTTTGGCGTTTTCGCCTATCCAATCCGGTTCCCCTTTTTCTTCAAAATTTTCTTGGGCCAAATAATCATTCAACTTACTGATAAAGTCAAAGAAATATTCTCTCAAACTCTTGTAAAAATCTAAAGCTAAAGGATCATCTTCCCCCTCCATATCCACAATATTATGCATCACATCTTTCAAATCCTTTGCTGCATATACCATTGTTCTTAAAGATAACATCAAAGAGGTAAGTCTTTGGGCTTCTTCTAAGGTTAGGTTCTGCTCCTGTAAATCGATATGGTAGTTGGTCAATTCGTCTTCCAGTATCTTTATTTCCCTGTATTGCTCCATCAAATCTTTGGGCTGCAATAAAATCCTCCTCCATATTGAAATGTTTTCATTCTCTATTTCCCCATGGTTCCAGACATTGTACATGAAAGAAATTGTTTTTTGAAAAGCCAATTGAAGGTCTTTTTCAAGGGCTGAAATGGCAGCCTCAGGTACTTCAACACTCACTTTTTTGATATAGATGGATACGCCTATTGGTTCATCAGATATAAACCTTTTTTTCAGCCATTTTTCAGCTTTGGGGATGAATGGGAAAAACAATATTATTCCGATCATGTTGATTATGGTATTCAACAATACCAATTCCATCAAAGGATCTTCAACAGAAAAAATGAGCATGGTGTACGCCACCAAATGCCTGATAAAAAGGAAAACTAATACGCCTGTAATTAAATTGAACAGAAAATGAGCAAGAGCAAGGCGTTTTTTATCTGCAGAACCGTTTAGAGCGCCAATTCCCACAGTAATGGTAGTCCCAATATTGGCGCCGATTATCAAAACTGCTCCTTCCAATAATTCAATGACTCCGGCATTCATGGCACTTAAAATGATCACCACCATAGCAGAACTCGATTGAATAAGAGCTGTAACAATAATACCTATCAAAAGGAAAATCCAAAGGCCATAGGTATGGAATTCGCTTAAATCAACTTGGTCTGCCACAGCCTCTATGGAAGTTTTTAAGAAATCCAATCCAAGAAACAAAAGGCCAAATCCAACACAGAAAGCTCCAATATTTTTTAAAGTCGGTCGCGATGTTGTGAACAAATAGAGGATACTCCCTAGACCCAAAAATGGCATGGCAAAATCTGCCACACTTAATTTGAAACCCAAAGTTGCGACAATCCAGGCAGTGACAGTGGTTCCAAGGTTCGCTCCCAAAATCACTCCAATGGCATTTTTGAGGTTCAACACTCCGGCACCAAGGAAGGCAAGTACCATTAAGGTTACTAAGGAACTACTTTGTAAAATGGCAGTGATCAAAGTACCAATAAGGATTCCTT
This sequence comes from Shivajiella indica, assembly GCF_042683085.1. Classification (NCBI taxonomy): domain Bacteria; kingdom Pseudomonadati; phylum Bacteroidota; class Cytophagia; order Cytophagales; family Cyclobacteriaceae; genus Shivajiella; species Shivajiella indica. Next base: position 399,775 of record NZ_JBHUIV010000020.1, read on the forward strand.
TCCATGCCGAATCGGTAAATTTTTGTAATAAGTTGCGCAATGATTTGCCCCCTAATTCCTTGATAGCCGTTTCCAATTGGTGCATCCCCCAAAGGAAAATGCCTATACCTGCTAAAAATTTCCAAAAATCAAAAATATCCTCTTGCATATTTCCACTGTACAGCCATTACAAAGATAAATGTCAGAGGTAGAAATCATCTGAAATCAGGATTTTATTCCTGTGATTTTTTAATCCTTTTGATCTTTTTAGGATAATACCATAGGTAAAAACCTGAAATACCCAAAAAAATCAATATCAAAGAGGTAATGGTACTGTATATGAGTTTACTGGCTTCAGAATCAGATTGCATAACAAAATCCACTATACTCCCATCGTGGATGCGTTCTATCAGGTCTGAATTCCTTTTTTTAACAGATAGGATATTTCCTGTATAACCATCCACCTGAATCTCCATAAAATGCTGCTTGTAAAGGATCTTGGCAATTCCTTTATCCGGCCTGATGTCAATTCTATCTATGATGGGGCTTTTGCCCAGGCTATCCTTCATAAAGGAAGAACCAATAGCTAATATTTCCTCAATATTTATCCATTGGCCTGGGACCTCTAGCTTGGTTTTTTGGGTTTTTGGGAGCAGTTCCAGTTCTTTTTTCCAGGCCAAAAGAATTGCAGTGAGCCCTATGATAAGAAGAAACAGCACAAAAGGAATACTGATCCATTTATGGATCCTTCTGTAAATTCTGGTCAGGCTCGCTATTTTCGAAATTCTATGCATGATTCGTCAAAGGCCTAAAGTTATTTCAAACTTCAGGCAGGACTAAAGTAATCCTTTTAACGGTTGATTTTGTGGGTTAATCAGTTAAAAACCACACGGGATAATTTCATGGCTTCTGATAATTCATTTCGATCGATTCCAGTTTCAAATCCATTCTTATCAAGGATACTGATCAGGGATTCTGTGGCTACATTGCCGACCAGCTCGTCTTTGGCCATAGGGCATCCCCCAAATCCATAAATGGCCCCATCAAATCTTCTGCAACCTGCTTTTAGTGCAGCCTCAATTTTTGGTTGGAGGTCTTTTGGGTTGCTGTGCAGGTGCAGTCCAAATTCAATGTTGGGAAAAGCCCTGGCATTCACCTCATATAAATTTTCGATAAGGTCAGAATCCGCACTGCCTATGGTGTCAGCAAAGGAGATGATTTTAATTCCCATTTCCTCCAGTTTTTCCACAAAATCAGCCACCAATTCAGGGGAATAGGGGTCTCCATATGGATTTCCAAATCCCATACTGAGGTAAGTGACCAGCGTTTTCCCATTTACTTCACAAAGGTTATGAATGGATTCAACTGTCTCCAAAGCTTGTCTGATGGATTTGTTAGTATTTCTTTGCTGAAAAGTTTCGGAAACCGATAAAGGAAAGCCCAAGTAATCAATTTCTTCAAATTGAAGGGCATCTTCAGCCCCTCTTTCATTGGCAATGATGGCCAGAAGTTTTGATTTGGAGCTATATAGGTCCAAAAGTGAGAGCACTTCTGCAGTATCCCGCATTTGGGGAATGGCTTTGGGGCTGACAAAACTTCCAAAATCAATGGTGTCGAAGCCCACTTGTAACAATTGATTGATATAGGCAGCTTTTATGGCAGTATCTATAAATTCAGTTCTGCCCTGCATGGCATCCCTTGGACATTCTATCAATTTAATCATGACCGAATGTAATTTTTACTGCGTTCATTTCCAATTAATATGACAAGGAAAGATAAGACCTACTAGGAGAGGTAGTGGCTTTTCCAGATCTAAATAATGAGGAAATGTTTGATTTTAATGGAAGAATATTTAGTATATTTCATTAGACGAAATCTGTTTTATCGAAAACCAAAATATGTCTTATAAAAGCATTTCTATAGCAATCTTGATGTTTTGTTTTGGATGGCTGACATTACAATGCCAAAAGAAGCAAATTGAAACGGAAGAGGAATTTTCCTTTCGCCTGCTGTCCTTTTATGGTGTTACTTTCTATCCTTTTTCAGTATTAGATAACCATGAGCGATTTAGCTATGAAGATTCAGGAGAATATGTAACTGTTCCTGTCAAGAATGGTGATTTGGTTGTTTTTAAACTTGATAAAACTAATAATGAATATATTTATTCAATTGATCCTGAGTGGAAAGACACCTTGATTTTTGATGGGGATGAAAACACCTTGCTGATCAACGGGAAACTTTCATCCATTACTATTGATTCTATTGGTCCTTCACTGATGTTTTTGCATCAGTTGTCACTTCAGGAGAGCAAAACGCTCAAATCAATTGAGTTTGAAATTGAAATTCCTGATTCGGTTAAGCCTTATTTGCAAAAAATTGCAGAGTTCAATCCGCATATTGACATTTCATTCACAGGATATGAAGATTCAATCCCTGTCAACAATCAGGATTTACTTTGGATTTCCCAGCATTTTTCGCCCAAAATGCTATCCATTAATAACCCATTGGATTCTCTCACATTGACGAGTATTGGAAGATTCAAAAATCTGGAAAGCCTGATGATCTTTATTCCGGATTCAATTGGTGATCTTCCACTTCCCCATTTGGAAAAATTGAAAAAATTAATCCTTAGAGAATGGAATGAAACAGATCAATTTCCACTCCTGAAGTCATCCTTTTTTCAAGAAAACTTACAGATAAAGTCCTTTACTTTTGTTGGGGATGGTGAAGATTTGGAAAGCCTTCCACCATGGTATGATCTGAAGCAACTCGAGGAATTGAATATCATGTTTTGGGATGATGCATGGATGGATTACCCTTTAGCTTATGTCCATCCAAATTTAAAAGCTTTGACAGTGGTGGGACAATTGGAAAATGCTGCGGATATCTCAAATTTAAAGCAATTGAAAAGACTTTCTTTAAGGTCACAGGAATCCTACTTAAAGGATAACTTACCAATTTTTGCTGACTCGTTAAAAGAACTGGAGTTTTTGGATTTTAATGTGGTAGATACATTATTTGATTACAGGATCTTGGGAAGATTCAAAGAATTAAAATATCTCATCATAGGAGATTCTGAATATAGTTCCTCAATTGATTCTGGATTATTTCAGTTGAAAGGTTTACAATACTTGTCACTGCATGAAGATTTTTATAGTGACTCTCTAGGGATTGTCAACCTTAAAAGTGAATTACCAAATACCATTATTGTCCCGAATTCCGGTGCCTGTATTGGCTCTGTTTGGTTGCTTTTAATTATTCCAATCGCCTTGTTTTGGTTTCTGTTATTGCGTACTTATCATAAAAAAGAAGCTTATGCACCATAAAGAAATCAGTGGGCTTTACCGTGCTATCTATCTCTCGATTTTTTTGTGTGTTTTTTCTTTATTTATCCAAGAGCCCTATCCATTAAAATGGCTTGCTATTGGTTTTTTAATGATGTCAGGTTATTGGTTGGGTACCATTCAATTATTCCATCCAAAGGCAGTTTTTGATGCACAGCTTTGGAGGCTTAAAAAATCCAAAAAATGGGTCTTGTTTATATCTGTCTTCATAGCGATGGCAGTGGCTATTTATTCCCGATGGGAGGATGGATTACCAGCTATTCCCGGTGCTGTAGGACCATTTGTTATCATCGCAGTCTGTATTGGGTTTATAGAAGAACTTGTTTTTCGGGGATTTATCCAAGGAGCAGCAGGCTATTGGAATCCTAAATTGGCCATTCTGATTTCGGCTGTCGCTCATGCAGGATATAAAGCCTGTTTGTTTGTCCTGCCGGAACAGACCATTTACAATACGCCTTTGGAGTTGTTTTTTTACACAGCAATTGCCGGAGTATTGTTTGGGTATTCCAGATTTCTCAGTGGATCCTTATGGCCTTGTATTGCTGCGCATTGTATCTTCGATTTTTGGGTTTATATGGAACAATCATCCCCTCCCTGGTGGGTTTGGTGAATTGTTGTGTCACTTTATTTCTTATCTTTAAATCGATCCAAAAATCTATTTTATGAACCTGACGGCTATAGATATCGGCACCAACTCCATCCACATGATCATTGTTAAGGCCACTTCCCAACAGAATTTTGAAGTGCTGGTTCAGGAGAAGGAAATGGTCAAATTAGGAGTAGGGGTGTTTGCCAATAAAATCCTGAGCAAAACGGCTTACCACAAAGGATTGGAGACCATCTCCCGATATGTCCAATTGGCAGACCAGTATGGGACAGAACATATCATCACTGCAGCTACTTCTGCGACCAGAGAAGCCAAAAACGGCAGGGAGTTTTTGGATAACCTCATTCATGAAGTAGGCATTTCTCCACAATTGATTTCTGGGAATGAGGAAGCCAGATTGATTTTTTTGGCAGTAAGAAGAGCAATAGATCTTCAAAACGAAAAGGTTTTGGTACTTGACATTGGTGGTGGTAGCACGGAGGCAGTCATTGGAAATAAGGATGCCGTACTATTCAAAACCAGTATGAAACTTGGCGTGCTCCGATTGTTGGATAGGGTAGGATCTCAAGAACCATTAAATCAGGAACAGCGCAACGAACTGAAAAACCATGTAAGGGAAATAGCTTCCTCCGTCTTGGAAAATGCCAAAAGGGTAGGGTTTGATAGGGTGGTGGGAACTTCAGGAACCATCCGTGCTCTTGGAGAAGCTACCCTATTGCTCATGGGAAGAGAACTGGGAAATACTGTCAATGCGGAAGTCATCAAAGTCAAGGATTTGGAGAAAGTAGTAGATAAATTGATGTCCTTGGCTCCTGACAGGCGAACTGAAGTCAAAGGAATCAGTGAAAATAGGGTAGATGCTATTCATTTAGGTGGGCTTTTGCTTGTAGAGCTGCTCAAACTGGCGGAGGTAAAGGAGATTACCCTTTCAGATGCTTCTTTGAGAGAAGGGCTGATCATTGATTTTTTGGAAAAGCATGGACAGATGCTGGAGGAACCTCTCAAAGGGGGAAACATCAAGGAGAGAAGTTGCCTGCAAATGGCTAAAAGGTATGAAACAGATATAGAAGAGAAAAAGCATGTTTCCATGCTTGCTCTACAATTATTTGATCAATTGAAAGATCTTCATGAATTGGATAAAAGTGCAAGAGATTTACTTTATCAGGCAACTTTGGTACATGACGTGGGAACTTTTGTGAATTTTCAAAATTACCATAAACATTCCCAATACCTAATCCTTCAGGGGAGGTTAAGGGGATTCAATAACCTGGAATTGAAACTTTTATCGCTTTTGGCTAGATACCACCGGAAAGCTGGGCCAAAAAAGCGGCATAAAGAATATAAACAGTTGGATAAAAAAGAGCGAAGACTGGTCAAAGGACTGGCGGGAATTTTAAGGATTGCTGTGGGATTTGATAAAACCAAAAACCAATGGGTTGAAAACGTACATTGTGTTGCGGAAAAAAACCGGCTTATCATCAAGGTTTTTGGTGAGACAGGATTGGAACTTGAAATTTGGGAATCCCAACGATTTTCAGATACCTTATCCAAATATCTCAATAAAGACATCTTGATCATAAAAGGATAAAATCAACTGTTTTTAATATGTAACCTTTTTTCTAATAGATTGGACATGAGCCAAATGATGTCTGCAGTGCCAGGAATATAAGGCAATAGTCTTGTCCAATGGGATTTCCTCCTGTTTTTCAGGATGGTAAAATGTCCTTTTCAGGTCCTTTTCAGTCAGGCTTTTCAATAAAAAGACCCATCGTGCGTGCAAACCTTCCAAAATAGACAAGGAAAAACTTACAGGCATTTCCAGATAATCTACGGATTCAGCCCATAGGTGTTCAAGGTAAGGTTTGATGTGTGGGTTTTCTTCAGTTAAGGCCAATTTAAACCTTATAAAGCTATTCATATGACTATCGGCACAATGATGCACCACTTGTCTGATGGTCCATCCCCCTGGACGATAAGGAGTATCCAGTTCAATTTCTGTTAATTGCTCAACTTCTTGCTTCAAAAGCTTAGGAAAATCCTCAATATCTTGAATAAAGTGCCTAAGATGTATGGTGTCAATTTTTTCAGAGGCTTTAAATTTTCCAATGGGGTATTGCAAGGCTGTGGACATAAATCTTGTCATTTAATGGTCTAATCTGATTATTCCGTTATTATGGTCCTATTGTTTCTCGACCATTCACTCCAAGACCCTACATAAAGTTTTGGAATATCAAATCCTGCATAAGCAATGGCCAATAGTGAATGACATGCAGTCACACCTGAACCACAATGAACAATGATATTGGAAGCTTTTTTACTTCCAAAAATTTTGGAATAGTTCTGTTTTAGAATTTCAGAAGGAAGAAAATTCCCCTGTTCATCCAGATTATTGGCAAAGGGGACATTGATGGCTCCCGGTATATGCCCTGCTATCAGGTCAATAGGTTCTTTCTTTCCAATATATCTTTCATGTTCCCTTACATCAATGACGATAAAATTTTCGTCCAATGATACCTGATCCAGTTCCTCTATTGTTGCCAATGGAAGTGACCAATCCGATTGGGGATAAATGGACTTTTTTGAAGGAATTCCTTTACCACTCTTCAAAGGAAATCCTGATTTGACGGCAGCATCTTTTCCTCCATCCAATACCTGAATTTTTTCGTGTCCAATGGCTTTGAGCATCCACCAAAACCTTGCAGCCGCATTGGATCCGTTTTTGTCATCATATACCACAACATGGCTTGAGGGACTGATTCCCAGATTGCCCAATAATTTGCAAAAATCTGAGGGTTTTGGAAGAGGATGCCTTCCCCCATGGGCAAAATCTTCTTTGATGTCCGAAAGCTCGGTGTTCAGATCCACATGTAAAGCTCCTTCCAGATGGGATGCTTCATAATTTTCTTTACCAAAACAGGCATCAATCAAGACGAATTCCTCATTTTGTTTTAATTCTGAAAGATCAATGACTTTAATGATGGGGGAGAGAGAAGTTTTCATGATGGGTAAATTAATGCTTTAGGTTTTTAGAATTACTCCCTGTATTTGATGGATAAAAGTATAAAATAAACCACAAAAAAACCGAGGTCTTCATCCGGTTATCTGAAAGTAAAATAAAGATCTGGCAAAGACCATGAAAAGAATAAAACCATTTTAAGAAAATGTTTTTTGTTTTGTCCATTTCCAAAATTCCTCTTTTGAAAACTTTTTCCTTAATTTTCTTCCATGAAAAAAATCAAGGATTCTGAAGTAAGATGGGGTGTACTTGGTGTAGGAAATGTCTGCGAAAAAAAATCCGCCCCTGCTATGAATATTGTTCCCCACAGTAAATTGGTGGCGGTAATGAGAAGGAATGAAGAAAGGGTCAAAGACTATGCTGAAAGACACAGCGTGCCAAAATGGTATACAGATGCCAGTGAATTGGTTGAAGACTCCGACATCAATGCTATTTATATTGCCACGCCACCCCACATGCATCTGCCTTATACCAAACTAGCCGCATCAATGGGGAAACCGGTCTATGTAGAGAAGCCCATGGCCAGGACTTTTGCAGAATGCAAGGAAATGATTGCCGTTTGTGAAGAAGCTGGAGTACCTCTATATGTTGCTTATTACCGAAGGGCTTTACCTCATTTTATTAAGATCAAGGAAGTGATGGATTCTGGCACTATCGGAGAAATCAGAACAGTTCATATCAATATGAAACAGGTGATCCGACCCGATGCAGTGGTCCATCTTGAAAATAACTGGAGGATTGATCCTCAAATTGCAGGAGGAGGGTATTTTTTTGATTTGGCCTCCCACCAACTGGATCTTTTGGATTTCTTTTTTGGACCTATTACCAAGGCTAAAGGCTTTGCTGCTAACCAGGCTAAAGCCTATGGGGCAGAAGACATTGTGACAGGCACATTTGTTTTTGAAAATGGCGTAATTGGAACAGGAAACTGGTGTTTCACCGCGTCCCAAACGGCGCAAATTGATGAAATTATCATTTATGGCAATAAAGGAAAAATCAGTTTTCAAACCTTTGGATTGGGAGAATTTGTTCTGGAATCAGACCAACAGGAAAAACAATCGTTTCATCTGGAACTTCCTTATCATATTCAACAACCTTTGATTCAAAGTATTGTGGATGATCTTTTGGGAAAAGGTTATTGTCCCAGTACAGGTAAGACCGGGGCAAGAACCAATTGGGTGATGGACCAATTGGTGAATTCCGAATATTTGAAGCTTTGAAGTATAGCTTCCTTTATCCGGTACTCTTTAATCCACTGGCGAGAGCAGTAGTTATTTCCAGCAATCTTTTAACGAGATAATCCGCTTCAGGGCTGGCATGGTCTTTTAAACTTCTCCAATTTTTTAGGTTTGATAACTGCATTTTATGCAGTGCATTGAGGGCATTTCTTCTCCTTTGAAGCGAATCAAGATGACTGATCCTTCTGGTTTCCCGTTCTTTCTCAAACATCTTAGCTATGCCATCAAGGCTTCTTTGGTATTCTTCCAAAATGATAGGCATGATACCTTCTTTAATTTTTTTGTCTGAAACCAAATCTGCATAAGCATGCATGATATCCCTATCTGCAACCAATAGGCTGGTTTCCACTTGGATAAAGATATAGCGTAATAAAGGCCAGGAATCTGCATTTTTTCTTAAGGCTTCATAGAGTTCTGGTTCTTCATCTTGCAGTTTTTCTAAAGCGAATCCGATACCAAACCATCCAGTAAGGTTGAATCTGGCCTGATTCCAACTGAAAACCCAAGGTATGGCTCTTAAATCTTCCAGAGTCCTTGTTCCAGTCCTTCTAGCTGGCCTTGAACCTATTTTACTCAGTTCTAAAACATCAATTGGGGTTGCTTCTCCATAAAACTGGATAAAAGAAGGGTGTTTGATCAAGGATTTGTAATATTCCAAAGAATATAAGGAGAGTTTTTGTATTGATTCAACAGGATAGCTTTCTGAAGGGAGGGAATATTCAAAATAGGCAGTTTGTAAGGCCACCCCTGAAAGCAACATTTCAAAATTATAGGCTCCGTTCAATAAATTGGCGAACTGTTGGGCGATGGTTTCACCCTGCACAGTCAGTTTTATTTCACCACATAGGCTTCCTGTCGGCATACTTTCCAAAAACCTATGGTATTTACCACCACCCCGGCTTATAGTCCCCCCAATTCCATGGAAAAAGCGGAATTTGACCCCATGCTTATTGGCCACTTTCGTCAATTGGCTTTCTGTTTTGTAAATGTTCCATCTGCTGGATATGATTCCTCCGTCTTTATTGCTGTCTGAATAGCCCAACATGATTTCCTGTACTTCATAATGAAGCTGCTGACGGAATGGCAACGAAAGATAGGCTTCCATAATTTGTGAAGACTGTGAAAGATCTTCAATGGTTTCAAAAAGCGGTACAACCTGAAATTGCTGCGGGTCCAATCCGACTTCTCTGAAAAAAAGATAGACCAATAGGATATCGCTTACCTGACGGGTCATACTGATTATAAAGGAGCCAATCCCATCTGGACCATATTGGTCTGAATGTTTTTTGACGACCTTGTAACAATCCAAAACTTTATCTGCTTCGGGACCAAAAGATTTGTCGCTGACTCCGAAAGGCCTGGCAATTTTTAATTCCTCCAAAATGAATTGCATTCTTTCTTCTTCTGACCAGTTTCTAAACAGAGGTTTTTCCGGAAAAACCGAAGCTACAATCTGTTCCATGGCTTTATCATGGTATTCAGAATTTTGCCTGATATCCAGTTTGGCAAGATGAAACCCAAAGCACATCAACTGTCTTTCAATAGGAAAGAGATGTTCTTCCATTATCCTATCCGCGCCGATCTCCTCCAGACTTTTTCTTAAGGTCTTTAAGTCATCAGCCAATTCTTCCACTTCATTATAAATAGGATACCTGTTATCAGGAGTTTGTTTTGCAGTATTTTCAAGACGCAAAAGAATCAGGTTGATATATTGTCTCCAGGGTTCATATGGATTTCTGGCAATTGCTTTGGATCCTTCAGGACCAAATTCTGATTCAAGCTTTTTGATACTTTGTATCAAAAAACCGGGAACCGGGTTACGGATTTCCGAAAAAGTCATGTCTTTTGCCAATTCAAATATCTGTTCCTGCAATATATGCAGGGCGGCACTTCTGTGCGCTTGCAGTGTTTCTTCCGTCAATTGGGCAGTCACATGTGGGTGTCCATCCCTATCACCGCCTACCCAGCTTCCAAATTGGAGTTTTGGAAAATCATCTGGGGACTGAAGTAATTTCGGATCCATACCCAATGACTTCCAGGTCTGTTTTATCTGTATATCTGATTTGGCCAGTTCTTTGGGGAAAACTTTCCGGAAATAATGCATGACATTATTTCTTTCAGACACAACCGTTGGTTTTTCCAGGTAAACTTCTCCAGTTCTCCACCATCTTTCAATCAAGGATTTGATTTCATTGGCAATAACCTCCCTTTCAATTTTTGAATAGGAATTGTTTTCAAGCCTCACTAAGTTTAAATACAAATCACGGTGGAGGTCCAGAATAGATATACGTTTGGCTTCTGTTGGATGGGCTGTCAATACCGGAATAACTTTTATCTTGGCAAGGACTTTTGAAATCTCCTTGTCGGAAAGCCCATTTGATTTAAGCCTGAGTATAGTTTCTGCCCATGAACCCCGAATAGCCTGAATTCCGGATTGATCAGTTATTTTTCTTCTTAACTGGACCGCTGCATTTTCTTCGACCAGATTCATCAATTGGAGATAGATACTTAATACCTGAATGTGCTTTTCTTCCAAATGAACAAAGGCTTCAGTTAAGTTGATTCCCTTGGATTTCAATTCCAGGAGATCAACAAGATCAAGTTCTCCTAAATCATTTAATACTTCTTTAAAACACTCCAATAGAAATGAAATGTCTGAATTGATTTTTTCAAAAATCCAAGTTGTTGAAATCTGTTTCATATTTCAAAAAGGTATTTTGATGGTTTCCACAAAGGAATTTATAAACAATCAAGATAGTCAATTACATCATTTTTAGGAGGTTTGCAACAAAAAATCCCAGATAATTTCCAAGGGCATACCCGATAATTCCAATAGTAATTCCGGAAACCATAATCTGCCGGTTTCCTAAGGAGCCAGCTATTACAGGAACAAAGGGAGGAGAACAGACCAGGGCCACAGAAGTAATCATGGTGGTATCGGAGTCAATTTTGAATAATCTGGAAATCAGAAGATGTAAAATTAAGGATCCGAAGACAGCTAAAGTAATATAACCCAGAAGTGCCGGTTGAAACCCTGAAAAATTACTGATGTCAGCCATTGAGGCGACCACCAAACTAAATATTAATATCAGATACATCCCCGCTTCGAATGTTTTTTCAATCCTGCTTATAAAAGGAATCAAGGATGCAAGGATCCCAAGCGTGGTAATACTTAAAATGATGACCACCATCAGTAAGTTATCTGGAACCAAAATGGCCAAAATTCCGCCTATTGCCACTATTCCAATAGCCATGGCGATGGCTTTAGTCAAAGGTATTAAAGTCTTTGGTTTAAATGAACTCCAAAAAGCTTCCTTTTTTTGGTCATTCTGTGATATAAATTGTTTTGAATGAATGGGGAAAGCCGGAAGAAATTTCTGGAAAAATTTCTTCCCTATGGATAATAAAAAGGCCAGGTAAAATATTCCGATGATCAGGTCATAGGTATGGGTTAGAATATAAGTATTGGCATCAACATCCAACATTAATTTCAATGAAGCCAGATTGGGTGTGCCTCCTGTGTAAACACCAACCAATAGACCGGATATTTTCCAAAGGTCCCGGATTCCACTTTCTTTGAACAGGAAATATCCTGCGATGATGACAGAAAGGACCGAAAAAAGCCCAATCAATAAGGAAAGGAAGGTTTTTCCCAACAATTTTCCCCATTGTCTGATGTTGGATGAAAACAGCATCAGTGGTATTGCCAAAAGAATTGTTAGGCTGGTAAGCAGGTCCCGAAGCTTATAAATTTGGAATCCCATCAGGTCATTCTGCGTAATTAAAGCCTGCTTATACATATCCTCTATTTCTTGGTTGCCGGCATTGGGGTTAGTAACGAGGTAATCGCTTAAAAAAGAATCCATGGAAGGAAGAATTCCTGTATTTCCCAAAAGTAGTCCAAAGATATAGGCCAAAATTACCGATCCAATTTTGTCGGCCAAAGGAAATTTATAACATAAATAAAGGATTAAAATTGGGGTGAATACATAAAAAACAGTCAATAAGATAAGAGTCCATGTCATAAGGGTTACAGTTTTGCATGGAATATATTAAAAAATTGCATGTCTTTAATTCAGATATAAAATTTTACTCTATTGAAGATTGGAAAATATTTGATTTAATAAACCCGATAAAAAAGAGTTTTTCAATAAAATCGAAAAAAATCGGCTCCAAATTTTATTCTGAAACGAAAAAACCATGACTTTTACAGGATTTGGTTGATAGATGTTCGAATAGTAATATATTTGTCGGATCAAAATTTTGACAGTAAACGCAAAAGCAGCTTTATGGAACAAATGTTTATTTATGTGGTCCCATTGTTGGGGATTATAGGCCTTATTGTTATGGCAATTAAATCATCCTGGGTTACAAAACAGGAGACGGGTGATGCAAACATGGTGGAACTGGCAGGTCATATTGCCAAGGGAGCTATGGCTTTTTTGAAGGCGGAGTGGAAGATACTTGGCTATTTTGTCGTCATTGCCGCAATTATTTTAGGATGGTCAGGAACCTTGGTGGAAACCTCAAGTCCAATTATTGCAATTTCATTTATTATTGGTGCGGTGCTTTCAGCATTTGCAGGTTATTTGGGAATGAACATTGCTACCAAAGCTAATGTCAGAACCACGCAGGCTGCTAAAACCAGTCTGAAAAATGCATTAAATGTTTCCTTCAATGGTGGATCCGTGATGGGTCTGGGTGTTGCAGGTTTGGCAGTATTAGGGATGGGTTCCTTATTCATTGTTTTCTATAATATGTTTGTGCTCTCTACAGGAGGAGATGTAAACGGTAAGGCCATGGAAACTGCCCTGGAAGTATTGGCTGGGTTTTCCTTGGGTGCTGAATCCATTGCGCTTTTTGCCCGTGTAGGTGGAGGTATTTATACAAAAGCTGCTGATGTGGGTGCAGATTTGGTTGGTAAAGTGGAAGCAGGTATTCCTGAAGATGATGTAAGAAATCCGGCTACCATTGCAGATAACGTGGGTGATAATGTCGGCGATGTTGCCGGTATGGGTGCAGACCTTTTTGGTTCTTATGTAGCTACCATTTTGGCATCCATGGTCTTGGGTAGAGAAATTGTTTCTGCAGATAATTTTGGTGGAATTGCCCCTGTTTTGTTGCCATTGGTCATTGCGGGTCTCGGCCTGATGTTTTCAATCGTAGGAACTTTCTTTGTGAAAATCGCCAATGATTCTTCCAGTGTACAGGCAGCCCTGAACAGAGGTAACTGGATATCAATTTTGTTAACTGTAGCTGCCTCCTATCCGCTGATCATGTATATGTTGCCTGATGGGGAGCTTGTTTTATCAAGAGGAGGATCCATTGCTTTCACCAAAATGGGAGTGTTCGGTGCTGTTGTTATTGGTTTGATTGTGGGCGCTTTGATGAGTATGATTACGGAATATTATACCTCAATGGGTAAAAAGCCGGTTAATTCCATCATTAAACAATCCTCTACAGGACATGCTACCAATATTATTGGCGGTCTTTCTGTAGGTATGGAATCTACAGTTGCTCCAATCCTTGTATTGGCAGCAGGTATTTACAGTTCCTTCCTTGTAGCAGGTCTTTATGGAGTAGCGATTGCCGCTGCAGGTATGATGGCGACGACGGCCATGCAGTTGGCCATTGATGCCTTTGGTCCGATTGCAGATAATGCCGGTGGTATTGCCGAAATGTCAGGTTTGCCAAAAGAAGTAAGGGAAAGAACAGATATTTTGGATGCCGTAGGAAATACGACAGCTGCAACCGGAAAAGGCTTCGCCATTGCTTCTGCTGCCTTGACCGCATTGGCCCTGTTTGCTGCCTATGTAGGAATTGCAGGCATTGATTCCATTGATATTTATAAAGCCGATGTACTTGCAGGTCTCTTTGTCGGGGCAATGATTCCTTTCATATTCTCTTCCCTTGCAATTGCTGCAGTTGGACGCGCAGCCATGGATATGGTGAATGAGGTGAGGAGACAATTCAGGGAAATTCCGGGGATTATGGAATACAAGGCCAAACCAGAATATGAAAAATGTGTGGAGATTTCTACCAAAGCATCTATCAGAGAAATGGTTGCCCCTGGTGCCATCGCTTTATTGGCCCCTATGATTGTTGGTTTTGCATTTGGTCCGGAAGTATTGGGCGGTTTGTTGGCCGGGATTACAGTTTCAGGGGTGTTGATGGGAATTTTCCAAAACAATGCCGGCGGGGCTTGGGACAACGCCAAAAAATCCTTTGAGAAAGGTGTGGAGATCAACGGCAAAATGGAATATAAAGGTTCTGATGCCCACAAAGCTTCTGTAACAGGTGACACCGTAGGTGATCCTTTCAAGGATACTTCCGGTCCATCCATGAACATTTTGATCAAATTGACTTCCATCGTAGCATTGGTTATCGCTCCTCATATTTCCGATCATTCCGGTCATTCCCATGCAAATGCAGAAAAAGTTGAGGTGAAAAAAGAAATCACCTACGAGGATGGAAAGAAGATTGAGAAAATAGAGAAAATTGTGATTAAAAACTGATTAACTGAATAGATATCATCAAGCCCTTGGTTTTTTACCAAGGGCTTTTTTGTTATATTTTGTCATTCTTAGTCAAACCCTATTTCAAAATGAAAAGATACTACCTGTTTTTCCTCCTCTTTTTAATAAGCATTTATGCCATAGGCCAATCTTTTTCTGTGGAACAGATTTCTTCATTCCCTTTTCCTTCGGAATTGGTGAGTTCACCCGTGGGTAAAAAAATTGCATGGGCCATGAATGAAAAAGGAATGAGAAATGTGTATATGGCAGAGGCTCCTGAATTCAATCCAAAGAAAATAACTGCCTTTGTAAAAGATGATGGACAGGAAATTAGCAGTCTACAATTTTCAAATGATGGTAATTCTCTCATTTTTGTTAGGGGAGGGGAGCATGGGAGCAATTGGGATGACAATATCGGAATCAATCCTTCACAGGAACAGTTCATTCCAAAGGTAGAAATTTGGCAGGCTTCTTTGTCAGGAGGAGCTGCTGAAATGCTTACGGAAGGAGATGAACCGGTTATTTCTCCTGACAACCGAACCATCGCCTATATCAAAAACAAACAGCTTTGGGTTATTGCCAAAGATAAAAAACCGGAGCAGTTATTTGAAACTAAGGGCTCAATAGGCTCCATCAGTTGGTCTCCTGACGGGAAACATTTACTCTTTTCAATTAACAGAAGCAGCCATGCTTTGATTGGTGTTTTTGATATGGCTGACAAAAAGCTAAGGTATTTGGCACCCTCCTTCAGCAGGGATTCCAGTCCCAAATGGTCCTCTGATGGGAAAAAAGTAGCCTTTATCCGAAGGCCTGGCGGAAGTGGAGAAATAATGCCCATCTTAGAACAAAGGCACAATCCTTGGGAAATTTGGATAGCAGATTTAGAGACTGGAGAAGGTAGGATGAGATGGAAAGCACCTGAAACACTTAGAGGATCGATTTCCACCACTCATGGTGGAGCAAATCTGAATTGGGGAGCAGATAACACCGTTATCTATTTATCCTATGAGGATGGATGGCCACATCTTTATGCCATGGATGCTGATTCCGGCCCATCCAGACAACTGACCAAAGGGCAGTTCATGGTAGAACATGTCCGGTTAAGTCAGGACAAAAGGTTTTTAGTATTTTCGGCCAATACGGGGCCTGATGGTGAAGACATTGACAGAAGACATATAGGCAAGGTATATATTTGGGGAGGGGACATGGAATTATTGACACAGGGAAAAGGAATAGAAGCCATTCCGACAGTGCTATCTGATAACAGACACCTTGCTTTCCTTTCTTCCACTGCCCAAAGGCCATTGTTGCCAGCAGTTTTGGATATGGAAAAATCAACTGAAAAATTGGTCGGAGCACATTTGATACCTTCGGATTTTCCACAAAATCTGGTTACACCCCAACAAGTGATATTTAAGTCTCCTGATGGGATGACTATACATGGTCAGCTATTCGAAAAACAGGGTGGTTCTTCCAAAAAACCCGCTGTTCTTTTCGTGCATGGAGGACCACAGAGGCAAATGCTTTTGGGTTGGCACTATGGGGACTATTATTCGAATACTTATGCAGTCAATCAATATCTGGCAGAATTAGGTTTCGTTGTACTTTCTGTCAATTTTAGACTTGGCATAGGTTATGGCTATGAATTTCACAAGCCGGCCAGAACTTATTGGCAAGGTGCCGAAGAATACCAGGATGTAAAGGCTGCAGGGGAGTATCTTGCCTCCTTGCCCCAAGTTGATACCCAAAGAATAGGTATTTATGGAGGATCTTATGGTGGATATCTTACGGCTTTGGCTTTGGGAAAAGATTCAAAACTGTTTTCAGTTGGAGTAGATATCCATGGTGTCCATGAATTGTCCAGTAGACTGCAAATGCCTGAAGGGTTTGAAAAGGCACCTGATTTCGAAAAAGCACAAAGAACAGCTTGGTTTTCTTCACCCTTGGCTTATTTGGATACCTGGACATCACCGGTTTTGTTTATCCATGGCGATGATGACAGAAATGTTCAGGTGAGTCATACCACTGACCTAATCAGAAGATTTCAGGAAAGGAAAATGCCTTTTGACTATTTGATTATTCCGGATGATTCCCATCATTGGATGAGGTTTTCAAATCTGGTAAAGGTCAATCAGGCCACCACAGATTTTCTTAAACAACATCTCAGACCTGAATGATGAGCTTAAAAGTCATTGGGTTTCAGGATTGAATTCTATTTGGGTAACTTCAAATTCCGCCCAAGTCCAATCTCCATTTTCAAGTTTCCAGGTGGCATTGCACTTGCTTGGTAGTGTGATGCCATCAAATGCTTTATACTCTAGAACTTTAACTATCCAAAGGTGTTTTTTGGCTTCTGTTCCACTGCCCATGAATCTTTCCGCCACAAACTGTGTCAACCTGCCATTTTGATCAAAGTAAAAAAAACCAGCTCCGGTGGTGTTTTTATACTTTAATGTTGCTTTTGCAGTGTTTTCATCAATTTCTTCCCAGGTAACGTAATCCATGAGGGCAGATGAAGGGTTCCAAACTATCTCACCCAAAAAGCGCTGAAGCGCACTTTCATTGATTTGGGTATTGGGACCATCTTTTGCTACCGGAAACAAATTCAAAAGCTTGAACAACATTTCACCCTCTCCATCAATAAATTTATCTCTTCCAAAAGCAAAGACTAAAGGCATCATTTTCATGTCAGCCGTCCAAACAAAAGCAGGAGGATATGCAGTAGTGTATTGTTCAGCTTTTGCAGAATACCAGTTGGTCTGTTCCGGTTTTAATTTAATCCGGTATTCCTGAGTTATTTTTAAAGAATGAATTGGTGATTTGCCGATAATTCCGGATTGTTTTAACCATTTTATGACAGGTTGGGGAAGCCCTTGTATGGATTCTAAGGTAATAGGATCTGAAGGTTGATCGGAAGATTCCTTTAGAATTTCTTCTACTTCAGCATCAACTTTTTGTTGGAAAAGGAATTGGGAAAAAGAAATGAACGCCACCAAAAAAATCAAGATATTAGGAAATGTCCCGAATTTGGCATCGGCCCAAAACCAAATAATTAACACCTGGGATAAAATTACCCCCAATAATGCAAATAGCCACCAATGGGGATGATCATACCAATAAAATATGGTGGAAGTCAGAAATATAAGAGCAGTGCCTAACCAAATTAATCCAAACGGTTTGTTGATGGGGATAGTGAATTCTTTCACTTCGAAAATTTGAAAGCCTTTTATAAATCCCAGCAAATGGATGAGAAAATGAAAAATAAGGAAGATTAAAAATAGATGTTTCATGATTTTTTGATCAATGGCATAAAGATACCAGCTATTAGCTTTTTCAAACATGATGAAGGTCATAAAATGCCTTGATTTTTGTTCAGGCCAATCCAGACAGTTTTATTTAGTTTTGAGGAAAAGATCAAAAGATAAGCTCAAAATAAGTAAGCTGATTCTCGCCAGGCGCTGTTATTCTTTTGGAATCCAATTTAGAATCACTCATGTTTCATCCCAAAACGATATACCATCAAGGTAAATTGCCACTTATCAATCCTTTCGAAATTAGGATTGATCCTATGGAAAGGCTGTTATTGGTTAATATTGAAAAAGATCCGGATGCTATCTATAAAGGATTCGAGCCCCAATATTTCAATGATGAGATCAATGGCAAGGGGTTGCTTGTCATTGCCTGGAGATTGGATTTGAAAGTGGATCTGTATTTCCAAAAAGGACTGACCCTTAATCCTCAAAAGTATGATATTGCGGGCAATGGCCTCAGGGCTATGAAAGAAGTAGCCTTTGAGAAAAACAAATTCCTGATAAATCAGGCTGGAGTCCAAGTAGAAATTGTATTTAATGACTTAGAGAGCAGGAAGATTGAAATCAAAGTGATTGAAAATCATGATAAAGAAAGAAAGCCCTTTGGCTTATTGGCTCCTATGGGGGATGCAGCAACCCAACCCTCTGCCTTGCCCTTGGTATATCTTCATGATTTTTATTTTGTTAGGAGAAAAAAAACTGAAGCATGTCTGCGCATCAATGGGAAAGAACATAAAATAGACAGGTTTCCTTTTCCATTGGACGGTACTTGGATGTATTTTATGAGGTATTCCTCAGATCCTTTCATTGTCACCCTTAATCCATCACAATCAGGGGTTATGAAGGAATCAGCGGTTAATGAAGGGGATATAATTCTTACCAAAAACGGATCAGCCGAAGAGATCAAAAGCCTCATTGGAAAAAGAGGTAGGCATCAGGTTGAATTGAATTTTGATCCACCTTTTCCTCAGGTCAATTTGCTAAAAGACAGGGTCAATCTTGAAGGGAATTTTGAGATCAAAGGACATATTTCAACCGGAAGGATAATCGGTAGATATTGGGTAAAAAAGAGCGAGGGACAAGCGAATATACAGTTGCAACCCACTGGAGGATGGGAACCCAATGAAAAAAAACTGGCTATACGGTTCTTGTATTCCGTGGCTAAAATTTTTAAACGATGGCCCAAAACTTATTTGTGGTCAGCAAATCTAATTCAAGATGGAGGTACCTGGCAAATGGACTCCAAATGGGAGAGAATTTAACTTTATCCATTTTTAGATTAATTCAGTCAACTCAACGGACCTGTTTAATTATTAATGTTGTTTTCTGGATATCCTTATATTGGGTTTTTGTCTATATTACTCCACCTGGAATTTTCATTAATCAGGATTTGCTCCACTCTTTGGGTAAAATCCTCTATCACATTTCGAAAAGTAATATAAAATTGGATGGCATTGTTTTTTTCAGATTCGACATTGTTATCTGCATATAGCTCATCAAAAAGTCCCTGATCCTGTAAATAGTACCAGGTTTTGAGTATGTTTTGATCCTGGGTTTGATAAACTTTTTCTTTTAAATCATTCAGTAAGCCGAATATTTCATTTTGGAATACATTCAAAATATTGGTGTCCATGTTTTGTGATAGATTTTCCTCTAATCCAGGATTGAAAAAGCTGAAGGAGTCATTTTTTAACATCATTTCAGATGGGGTGGAAAAGCCAATTCCCATTTCTTTGGCTTTCCTTGGCAACTTTTTTATAAAATCCAAAACATGTAGGTCTTTGGGATTTTCCGGAATGAGGTTGGCATATTCCAGCACCAGACATACCACATCATCTTCATCAGGAAGATTTTTAACCCAGCTTAGAAACAAATCTATATCAATGGCTTGTTGTTTTTTATCCCTATTTAAGGGAAATGTGAAATTTTTGAATGGTCTTTGCTCAGCAAATAATACTTTTATTGGAATCGAATTCAGGATTTGATAATGGTATTTTGATGAACTGGAAAGTACCTTATTGAATTTTATCATAACCTTTAATCCAAGCTCAGGTAAGATGGAAGAAAAAAATTGTGTTGGATATCCCGAAATATTCAAAAAAGCTTGGGGCAACTGGCCAAAAATATTCCAAACTTTCTGTTTTTGTATTTTGATTTGTTCTTTGAATTCATCCAGGTATTTTTTGGATAAAATGGAATGTGAATAGGTTTCTGAAAGAAATTCAACATAGCCCAATTCATTCATTTTTTTCAGATCCCTGACCATTTCCGATGCTGCATGTTCCAATAAATCCAAGGTAGTTCCAGAAAAAGAAAAGCTGATTTTAAAAGGGTACTGGTTTTCTTGAAATATTTTCATCAAAACCTGGTTTACCGGATTAAATTTCATCGTCACAAGGTTTTGGATCAGTTCACGGTTGGTCGCCTCATTGAAATAGGCGCTGCTATTTCCAATATCATAAAACCTGTAATTTTTCAAAGAAATGGGTTGATGGGTGTGTAATACCAAACAAATTGATTTCACGGTCATTAGATTTTAATTATTATTCTGCGAAGATGTACTGTATTATCCGGCATAGGAATATGCCAGAACCATTCAGCATTCCTGTTGGTGGTTTATTTTCCGGTGAAAAAATGAAGGTTGGTTTTTGTAGCTAACTTGTATCGAATATAACGAAAAAAAACCATTTTTCTTATGGTTACATCTATGAATCAATTCATAAAAGTTTAAATATTTTAAAGGTATATTTCTTTCCAAAAATTCTTAAAAAAAAAGCGGACAGGAATTATCTCTGGCCACTTTCTGAAGTAATAGATAAGGTATTCCCCTTTTAAAAGTAGGATCAACCTTGAAATAAAGACCTTTCAAGGATTCAGGATTTTTATTCAACCATGCCTACAACTTTAGCTAGTTTTTCACTGACAGCTGTCGCCAAAGGTTTGATATCTACATTTCCCACTCCTGCCATAGCCGTAATCGGCTCTATGGCTGAAATTTCAATTTTTCCAGATTCCAGTTCACGTAAACTTACATTGCAGGGAAGCAAGGCGCTCATATGGGGATCTACGGATAAGACCTTATCGGCAAATACCGGATTACAGGCTCCCAAGATCACAAAAGGTCTATAATCCTTATCCAATTTTTTCTTCATGGTAGCCTTGATGTCAATTTCGGTCAATACGCCGAAACCTTCTGTTTTCAAGGCTTCCACAACTTTTTCTTTTAACTGATCAAAATCCTGTTTTTCGACTGTTTTTGAGATATGGTATGCCATATGTTTATTGATTTTATGTGATTTAAAATTAAAATTTTTAAATCACTTATACTGTGATCTAGGTTACCCAGCTATTTATTTTGTTAATGATTGCAGCTTTACCTTTTTAAACCCTTCCTTTCTTCATACACCTCACCTGCAATGATGGCAGATGATTTATTTCCCAAGTCATTTCTGATGAAAGTAAGCAAATCAGCAATTTCTTTATCAGAAAGGTGGTCATAGGCAGGCATTTCCTGGTTGTATTTTTTCCCATTGACCGTGATCTCCCCTGAAAGACCCAAAAGTAAGATCCGGATCAATCTTCCTTTGTCTCCGGTGACCCAATCCGTTTGGGATAGGGGAGGTATCAAATCGTCTGAACCTTTTCCTTCAGGCCCGTGGCAGGTAAGGCAATGCTGGGTATATAATTTTGCACCTGTCTCGAGTTCAGCACTGACTTCATATGCCCAATTTTCATCCAATAAACGCATGGGTTCAGCTTCTTCTTCATAAACTGGCAATGCAGGATCTGGATTGTCGCCGGTGTCCATAACCCTTATCCTGATAATTCTATCCGGACCTTCAGGCAATACCTCATACAACCAAGGTTGGAATCTTGGATGCCAATCCCTATTGCTGGTACAAAAAAATATATCCCCATTAGGCGCCACGGAGATGTCTCTTATCCTTCCAAAATGTTTTTGAAGAAAAATGGCCTCTTTTTCCACCTTTTTTCCATCCTCTGCCAATGTCAATACCCTGATGGATTGGCCCTTCATAGTAGCTATCAACAGGCTGTTGGTCCATTCCGGGATTTTGGAACTTCCATAATATGCCACTCCTGCGGAGGCTAGGGTAGGTGTCCAGGCAATCAGCGGTTCTTCTATTTTAGTCCGCGTTGCATAATCTTTTTCTTTTTCCAGATTGGCAAATCCCTGCACATCGGGCCAACCATAATTCCCTTCCATGAAAACCAAGTTGACCTCATCGTCATTTAAAGGACCATGGTCAGTGGCATATAAGAATCCATTATTTCCAAAAGTTAACCCTTGGGTGTTTCGAAAACCCATGGCCCAAACAGGATTGGCAGTAAATGGATTATCCGGTGGAATACTTCCGTCAAGATTGATCCTGAGAATTTTTCCTCCAAGGAAATCTTTATCTTGAGATAGATTTACTTTTCCGACATCCCCCAAGGAAAAAAATAATCTATCATCCTCGGAAATGATAATTCTTGACCCATTGTGAAAAGTGGCTCCCGGAAGACTGTCCAATAATATTTTGGGATTTGTTAAAGTGTTTCCATTGAATTCATAACGGACTAGCCGGGATTGGATTTCTTCCTCCTGTCCAGCTTTGGGAATGGCAAAAGTATAATGTAGGAAAATCCATGATTCTTTAGGATAATAAGCCATTCCTAATAATCCGTAGGACTTTTTTGCAATCAGATCCGGAACTTTAAAAATTTCATTTTGCTCTCCGGTCTTCAGATCCAATAAATGGAGGGAACCTTTGACCTGGGTAAACCAAAGTTGATTTTCATTTCCTGCATCAATATCCCAAGGAACTTCCAAATCAGTTGCCACTTCTGAAATTTCGAGCAGGGAATTGTTAAGCTTAATGTATCCGATAACAGGAAAAGAGACATCTAAAGCCTTTTGTTTACTACAGGAAAAAAAGAGGAAACACAGAAAGAAAATAAAACTAGCATACTTCATTTCATGAAATTTTGATTGTTTTAAACTATGAGTAAAATTAATTTTCCTTCATATTCAACCTTAGCCATGGTCTAATGGATTTGATTTTATGGGAATAAACTTCAAAATATTCTAAATAATACATTTAATCATTGAAAATAAAAAATCCCATTCCTCCCGGATCTCTGATGATTACATTATCAACCTCTTCTTCTTTATTAAAATAAGTGATTTCTTCTTTAGATTTTCAATCTCTATGCTCCAATCCTTACTGAACAGTTTAAGACCTGCGCGGGATGTACGGTTTGGGCTAATCTCGATGATTGCCCTACCATCGGAGAATAGATTAGGATTCTCCCCTAATGGTGTAAAGCCAAGTATATTGTAAAATATCTGCGACTGCTTTAAGTCCGGGGTAGGAGTGAGGATGATAGATTTCTTCATTTTTTTGGTCGGTAAATAATTTATTTTTGTTATATATATTGTATAAAATATAATTGTAAACAAATATTAATATATAGAATAATTTCAATTTAATAAAGTTTTTCTAATTGGGATTTGGTGTATATCCTTCTTTATGATATTTGAATGGAATATTTTTAGACATTATTCTATATTAAATTGTAATAAATTATATTGCTAACAAATATTTTTTATTTATTGAATTGTAAATTGAGATGGCACCTACTCCTTCCAAAAACAAACCTTTTGGATCCATCCATCCGCCACCTTAATTTCCGAACCCAATAAAAACTGGTCTCGTTGCAATAAGGGCAATTTGTTCATGGGAGTCCACAGGCATATAATTCCGGCTCAATGGTCATACATATTTGACATAATTGCCTCCCAATCATCCGGGCTTCTTATTAATCCTTTGTTGACAAATCCAATAATTCCTTTCGTTAGATAAGGGCAAGGTTGAAAATCAGGACAAGCATTAATGCAATTCAAAAAGTTGTCATGGCTCAATGGTTTAAGCCAATTTAGTCCATTTTATTTCTGATTGATAAGTGTTGGGTTAACCGGCGTTCTGATAAGCTAATTTTAGCCAGTTTATTACTTCCTCATCTATATCACTCAGTGCAGAAAGGTTAATTTTATGTGAACACATGGCATTGCCACTAGGAATTAATTTGCCTTGAGGTTCCTGACCTTTTAAGTTAATTCCGATTTCAAAACGTGTTTTAGTGATGGGATGGAGTAGGGCAAATTGTTTTTTCCTTCGGATACTTACATTGGCATTTTTAGGAGCTATTTCTATATCATCTCCAAATCTTGAGATTTCATAGATGAGATGGTCATAGAGGGGTCTGAAATGTTCCTTTCCTTGATATTGTTTATCAATCAATTGGCTACTGTCCTCTGCAGAACCTGCGTCACTGGCCAGACTTTTCAAGGCAATAAGGTTAGCAAAGCCATGTGTAAGCCCATGATCTTCCTTTAAAAATTTCATGATCTGGCCATGTTTTTGAAAGGATTTAGCTTTAACAAGCTCAATCCACTCCTCGAGCGTTTTACCTGTGTTTTTTTGGAGGTTTTCCAACATGGTTCGGGTGGATGTATCCATTGTAATTCAAAAGACAAGTTGATTTTTTTTATTCAAAATCATTTCCTGATCTTTTTTGGATCAGCATTGCCCTTAAAGCAATGAATCGGGCTGTTCTGTAAGTTAAACCCTCATTTTCTGTAAGGTATTTGATTATTTTTTCCTGGTTATCAAGGTTTAGAATATTGATCATGGAAAGCCAATCATCTAGTGTTAATCCTGTGTTTTTATAAAGGATTTCCACTATGGAGGATTCATTTTCGTCCATAGAAATTGAAAGCTAAGAAGTTTTTCGGTCCAAATTGTTGATGTTCAGAAAGTTAATTAAAAAATGCATAGAAATGCATTATTGCTGCAAAAAATTGTGGTTTGAATCCCTTCCATCTGCTTTTTTTACAATTAATTCGGTATTTCCAAAAATTTGATTGGATGAAATAACTTGACATTGAATGATGGCATTTCTAAAAAATCAATCGAATTCATTTATTCAAGTGGCTTCAAGAATATTAATGACTTTTTTGATATTGTCTACCTGATGAAAATCCGGATGCTGGATCGTATGACTGACTTCTTCATGGATCCATGTGATATGAAATGGTACATGAATGGCGGTTCCCCCTAATTCCAAAACAGGTAATACATCTGATTTGATGGAATTTCCAATCATCAAAAAGTTTTCCGGTTTGCAGTCCAGGTGTTTCAATAATTTCTGATAATCACTGACCTTTTTATCACTCATGATTTCAATGTGATGGAAATGTTTGGCCAAGCCTGATTTATTAAGTTTGCGCTCCTGATCCACCAAATCCCCCTTGGTTGCCATAACCATTCTGTAATTTCCGTTCAAACGAACCAGTACCTCTTCTACACCTTCCAAAAGATTGACCGGTTTTTCCAACATTTCCCTGCCTATGAGTAATGCTCTTTCTACTAATTTGATGTCTGCCGTATTTTCTGAAACTCTTAGAATCGTCTCAATCATACTGAGCATAAAACCCTTTACGCCATAGCCATATAGACTCAGATTTTGGATTTCAGTCTTAAAAAGTTCTTTTTCTACGGTATGATGGGGCAGGAAATCCTCCAACAAGGAACAGAATTTTTCTTCGGCTTCCCTAAAAAAGGGCTCATTCACCCAAAGGGTATCGTCTGCATCAAATGCTATAACTTTGATTTTTTTCATTTTCCTTCAAAAAAAACTGGAACACGTGAGATCAATCTATCTGTCCAACATCAAAGTAAAAGCCTGATAGCTATTCATGACTATACTGTCAACTTCATTGACCTTAATCCTATTGGTTCTTTTCCTGATTTTTAATGATACTAAGCCATGAAGGGTAGCCAATATCATGTAGCTCAAAGGTTCTGCGCTCAATCCCCGAAAATATCCTTTCATGATGGCCTCCCGGACAGTGAGTTTGAGCAGGTTAAATATCGATTCGCCTTCTTCCCAACCTTCTACTTCTTCACTGACCATGTGTTCGACCGGTGCCTTGAGCATAAACATCAGGTCGTAGATTTTTGGATTTTCAAGGGCGAATTGAACGTATTGTTTTCCCATGGCTTTCAAACGGCCCATTGGGTCTGCTATGGCCGTTACAGATTCCATTTTTTTCTTAAGGGTATTGAATCCTTCTGTATGTAGGGTATGGAATATTTCGTTTTTATCTTTAAAATAATGATAAATTATACCAGGGCTGTACTCTATACTTTCTGCAATATTTCTAATAGAGGTCTTTTCAAATCCCTGTTTGAAAAATAGTTCTCTTGCAGCGTTTAAGATCAATTCCTTAAGCTGCTCTTTTTCCCTAAGTTTTCTTTCGCTAATCCCCATGGTATAAACTTAAACAATCGAATATTATTAAACAATGTTCAATTAAGCAAGGAAATTAATATTTATTCCCAAAAAAATAGATGAGCGGTCTGTCCTTACAATATAATTTTTTTAAATTTCAGGAAGTGAATTTATTAACATTTCTCATCCTAATTCAACCAAAATAGCCTTATGAACTCAAGAAGAGATTTCCTTCAAAAAATCACAGCGACCGCCTTTTCTATTCCATTGGTGGCAGGAATTTCCCCCAAAAGTTTTTCAAGTACTTCTTTACCCCAGGAAAATGATAAAGTCCTCCGCGTGGCCCTTATGGGTTTAGGAAGTTACGCCAATAGGGTTGCTGATGCCATGAAGGATTGTAAAAGAGCCAAAATAACCGGAGTTATCAGTGGTACGCCATCGAAGATAAAAGTTTGGCAGGCGAGGTTCAATATCCCGGATAAAAACTGCTACAATTATGAGAACTTTGATGCGATAAAAAATAATCCTGATATAGATGCAGTCTATATTATAACCCCCAATGCCTTACATCATCCTCAATGCCTGAGAGTGGCCGCGGCAGGAAAACATGTTATTTGTGAAAAACCCATGTCCATCAATGCAAAGGAAGGAAGGGAAATGGTGGAAGCCTGTAAAAAGGCCGGCGTTCATTTATTGATAGGTTATAGAATGCATTTCGAGGCCAATACAAAAGAAATTGTCAGGATGCGCAGTGAAGGGGAATTGGGCAAAATCATGTTCTTCCAGGGATTGAGCGGCTTCATTATTGGTGATCCAAGTCAATGGAGACTAAATAGGGAACTTGCAGGAGGTGGTGCCATGATGGATATAGGTATATATTCCATCAACGGTTCCAGGTATATGGTAGGAGAGGATCCTATTTGGGTTACTGCCCAGGAAACCAAAACTGATCCTGTGAAATTTAAAGAAGGCGTGGATGAGACCATACAGTTTCAAATGGGCTTCCCCAGTGGGGCAGTCGCATCCTGTCTTTCCACTTACAGCATGAATTATCTGGATAAGTTTTACCTCAATGGGAAAAAAGGTTTTGCTGAAATGCAGCCCTCAACGGGATATGGACCCATAAAAAGCTGGACCCATAAGGGGAGGCTGGATCTTCCCCATGTAACCCATCAAACAACCCAGATGGATGAAATGGCAGGCATTATCCTTGACGGGAAGGTTCCAATGATACCGGTAGACGGAGAAGAAGGATGGAAGGATATGGTCATTATTGATGCCATCTTTGAAGCTGTGAAGACAGGTAGAAAAGTAGAGATTAAGTATGTGTAATCAGGTAAAATGAGGGAAAAGGTTAAAGAGCCAAGGCAAAAGGGGGGTAATGTAGAATGAGGAATGATGAATTAGGAATGGTTTTTCAGGGTTGTCGGGTTGTCATAGTTGTCATGGTTGGAGCTTCGTAAATTTAGGGATTTTATTCAGTATGGGGTCGACTTGTGCCAGATGTACAATCCATTGTTAGCTTAATAGCGATAACCATTCCCATCCTCACTCCTTGTATTAAAAAAAAAGCATCAATCCCTAAAGACCTGTTGGAATGCCATGAGGTGTTCTTTCAGGTCTTTTTCGCTGAATAGAACCATTCGGATAGTCCTGATATGTTGGAGTTTATTGGCTTCTTTAGCAAATGTCCTGAATGCAATATTGGCTGCTTCGGCAATCGGGTAGCCAAAAATACCTGTAGAGATAGCAGGAAAAGCAATGGATTTAAGACCCTTTTCCTCTGCAATTTTAAGGGCATTGCGATAACAGTTTGCGAGAAGTTTGGCTTCCTGCTTGTCCTGACCATAGATCGGCCCCAAACAATGAATGACAAAAGGATTAGGCAATCCATGTCCGGATGTGATGACCGCTTCCCCGGTTTGGATAGGGGCCAATGGTTTGCATTCTTCATATAAGCCTGGCCCTGCTTTAAGGTGTATGACACCTGCCACCCCGCCCCCCGGAGCCAATTGGGTATTGGCAGCATTGACAACAGCATCCATGTCTGATTGGGAAGTAATGTCTCCTTGGATGCATTCAATGGTTACTGGACCTACTTTCACACTCATCATGCAATATCTTTCAAGTGGATGATTTTATTTTCTTTGGAAAACTTGAAAATAGACTTCCCCCTCAATTGGATCTGATCTCCTTTCTTTAATCCATTGGGGAAATCCATTGCCAAAACGGCCCTATAGTTAAGTTCAACGACGGTTTGGTCTTTCTCATGCACAAGTGTTTCGATACTTTGATTTCTACTGGAAAAATAGGATAAGGACTGTTCCGCCTGTTGTCTAAATGCCTCGATTCCTTTAAGGCTCATAGTAACTTGTCCGTCGGATATGTTTTCGAAGAGGATGTTGGTGTCCATATCCTTAATCATTCCATGTACATCAAAAGCATTGTAGGCATTGATGTAATTTCTGATGACAAGTTCACGGGTATTGTAGTCAAACATAATTTATAAACTTTTAATAACACGTCAAAGATTTACCAAAGTTCCAATTCGTAAACCTGCCCTAAGGTCAGGCGGGTGCCAATTCCCAAATCTTAAATCCGAAATCCGACCTCACTTCACCTCCAACCAATCATTATAGAACAAGGCTATTTCTTCAGGTTTGGTAAGTTCTTTGCTATTGATTTTTTCCAGGAGTTCCGGGCAATCTTCAAAGTATTCGGAAAGCTGATTCATCTTTAAACCAAATATTCCCTGAGTTACCCTTACAAAATAATCTTCATCCCTTCTTTTGAATAGGTCTACCACATCTATGGTGGACGATTCCTGATCTAGGAATTCCCATTGGTAATAGGTTAAAAATCCTATTTCCCTCACCTTCAGAAAATATTTTTTTCCTATGTTCTCCCGGCTAATATATTCCATTTTGAAAAGACGTGAGTTCAACAGGATCCAATGGCTTTCAAAATGTTCATCCCCCTTAACATATCCATGGATCTTTTTGGGGCTGTATTTTTTGACGAAAGGGGAACTGCTTTTAAACCGGATTTTTTTATAAATCTTCGCAAAGGGAGGTCCTTTTCTATCTTTGACCATTCCGGGAATGGTGTCAAATGCCTTGGTGAGGACATAACCTTTTTCATAGCCTTTCTGTGCCTTTAGCTCATAGAGACCGGAAAAAATAAGGAGTAAGGAAATAAAAAGAATAGGTTTTGGCATGGAGAGGTAATGGGTTACATGCTAATGCGGTGGTTTACTTTTTGAATTTACAAAAAAAGCGTTAAATAGCTTAAGTCTTTAAACTTGTCTGCAATTGGCTGACTTGCCCAAATCAGGCTGGGTTCTATTGATCAGGCTCTTGTATCACTACTAATCACTGATGCCTCTAACCGTCAACTTGTATATCTAATACAGAAAACCTGAACCAAATTATCAATTTCTCCTCTGTAATAAGAAGTATAAAACAAAACCAATCAAACCCAACACCAGACAAGAAGCCATTTGAATGAGGAGGTCAAACCCTAAAGCATATAGGGAAAAGATCAGGATAAATAGAGCAAGACCAAGGATTTCCCAAAAGGTATTTCCAATAATCTGTAGGGTTTGGGGAGCAGTTAGATTTTCGATGGAATAGGGTAAAAAAAGAAATTGCCACTTTTCAATATCCCATAAAAGCAGAAAACATACAGCCAACAGCATCAAACCTGTGACTATGGGCGTTCCTGTAAAACCATAGGATACAGTAATGACAAAAATGTTTAAGATAATCCCAAAAAACATGGCCGCCCCCAAACTTGCAAAACGTTGGGTCATCAATAATCCTCCGGCAATTATCTGTGACCAACCTATAAAATTCCAATAGAGCCCGGATTCCGCCATGACCCTGAAAAACAGTTGGATAGGCTCCAATTCCTGGATGGGTTTGTTGGCAGCAAGTGCCAAAGGAATGGGAGTGGAGGATAATTTACCCATTCCTACTGCTGCCATCACAAACGCTCCTCCAATAAGATAGCGGAGGTAAATTGTAAAAATCTGGAGGACCTTAAATTTTCTAAAGTAGCTTACCAAACTGATCAGGTTCTTCATTTCATTGAGTCTTTAACACTTTGCATAGTAGATTTTTTTCAAGCCTCCCCATGCAATAAATAGGAATAAAGGAAAAATTCCATTAAATCCTTTACCAATTCCAAACCATTATTTTCAACAAACTTCAATATAACTTTTCTAGATTTTACTTTTCCCTATAAAATTCTACAACCTAAACCTCAACAACTCCGCCTTCACCTGATGATAATCATTTTCGGTCTGCAGATAATTGGTATAGGCCATATAGAAGTAATTGGATTCCAGGAAATATTCTATAGTAGAAATATGGCCAAGTTCTAAGGCTTTGTCCAGATATGCAATACTGCTGATATTTTCCAATACATTGCGATAATCCTGTAAAGTAGCGGACAGTTTCTCGTATCTTTCGTATAATTGTCTCAGTTCAAAATACCGTGTATTTTGATAATCCGTCCATTGTAATACCGCAAAACTTAATTCAGCTTCTTTTTGACGGACTTTGTATTTGTTTTCCCAAAGTGGAATACTTGCCCCTACCCTGAAGCCTTGAAAAGTTTGCCCCAAGAGTGTCTGATACCGATATCCAGTCGAAATCTTGGGCAAGGCCATAGCTTTCATGAGCTCTACTTGTTTTTTTGAAGTTTCATTTTCCAATTCATAATACTTCCAAAGTGGATCTGTTAATTTGAATTCTGCAAACAAAGCCTCAAATTCCGGAAGACCAGATTCCTCAGGAAAATCTGTCGTAACCAGTTCAATATCCAACCCTCCATTTAGAGATTTTAGATTTTGTTGTAATTGGTTAATTCCAGCCAGATTCAGTTGGTATTCCTTATTGATTTCAATCAGTTGAAGTTTGGCCTTGTTGACATCCAGGATATTACCATCTCCGGTTTCCAATTTCTTTTCAAAATCTATCAATAATTTTTCAGTTGCTGCTTGTCTGCTTGAAATCTGTTTTTGAAGCTTGTTTCTGAATACCAATTCAATATAGTTTTTTTGGGCTTGCAGCAATATTTCCTGTCTAGAGGCCATCAATGCTAAATCGGCTTGGCCAACTAATCCTTCGGAAAGCTTTTTTCTTTTCCCGTATGCCGTAGGAAAATCAAAGCTTTGGTTGATCCAGATATCGGTTAAACTACCTGCCCCAGAAGGAGAGCCTATCATATAGTCGTATTCAAAATTGGGATTGTAAAGTGGAAGATCCACTTTGAATTCCAGTTTTTGGGCCTCCAAATTTTGCTTTTGGGCCTGAATAGTTTTGTTGTTCCTTTCGATTTGTTCCAAAACGCTTGACTGGTCTGATTGGGCAATGAGAGGAAAGAGGGCCGAGCAGGTCAATAAAAGAGTGATGATATATTTTTTCATGATTGCCTGGTTTTGGAATGACTGATGAAATAAACCATGGGTACGATGATCAAATTGAGTAGGGTAGAGGTGGTCAATCCACCTAAGATAACCTTGGCCATAGGGCTTTGGATTTCATTACCCGGAAGGTCACCTGACATGGCCAAGGGAATTAGTGCCAGAGCCGCGGTTATGGCTGTCATCAGGATCGGACTTAACCTATCCTTGGAACCCTGAATGATGGTGTCGAAGAGGTTCATTCCCTGCTCTCTTAGCAACTCGTAATGGGAAACCAACAAAATTCCATTTCTCGTTGCGATACCAAAGAGAGTAATGAAACCGATAATTGCTGGAATACTCAGGATACCCGAGGTGAAATAGATGCTAAAGATGCCCCCGATCAAGGCCAAAGGCAGGTTAAGCATGATAATGGAGGCCAGTTTAACATTTTTAAATTCCTGAAACAGTAATAAAAAAATCACCAGTAGTGAAAAAAAGGAAGCCAACAAAAGGGTGGAACTGGCTTCTTCTTCCGCCTCAAACTGACCTCCCAGTTCTATGTGATAACCTTCAGGAAGCTTTATTTTTTCATTGATCCTGGCTCTGATTTCATCCACTACACTTTTTTGGTCTCTACCGGTAACATTCGCAGATACTACTGTTTTCCGCTGTACATTTTCGCGATTGATAGTATTTGGCCCACTGCTACTAGCTATATCCGCAACATAATGAATAGGGATTTTTTCTCCTGAATCAGTATCGATCAGAGTATTGAGGACATGGTCCATCTTCCCCCGGTTGTCTTCATCAAATCGAACAATCAGATCAAAGGAGCGGTTGCCTTCATAGATTTCGGAAACTTTTTCTCCTGCTAGACCAACATCCACCATTTGGTTGAATTGGGCTATGGTAATACCATATTGGCTGAGAAGTTCCCTATTGGCTTTCAACTGGAACTGGGGGATTTCTATCTGAGGCTCCACTGCCAGGTCTACCAATCCTTCAATGTCTTCGATTTCATGTTTGATCTGATTGGAAAGGTTGAACATCCTGTTCAAGTCTGTACCGAAAATTTTGATTGCAATATTGGCCCGTGTTCCTGATAGCATATGGTCTATTCTATGGGATATGGGTTGGCCAATACTGATATTGGCTTCTTTGATATGGGATAATTTTTGTCGGACATCTGCTAAAAATTCTGCCCTATCCCTTTCTTCAAGATGGAAGGGTATTTCAATTTCAGAAGAATTGACACCTTGGGCATGTTCATCCAATTCAGCCCTTCCTGTTCTCCGTGTGGTGGAAATGACTTCGGGAATATCCAAAAGTGCTTCTTCAATCCTTGTACCTATCTTATTGCTTTCTTCCAGGGACAAACCTGGACGTGCTACCGCAGCAATGGTCATGGCACCTTCGTTAAATTCAGGTAGAAAACTTCTTCCCAATTGGGTAAAGACAAGGACAGCGATTCCAAACATTACTAAAGTCGAGCCGATAAATATTTTTTTGATGCCCATGGCTTTTTCCAGGAAAATGCCATAAAAATGCTGCAATTTATCCACCAGCCAACTTTCCCTTTCCTGCTTCATCAATCGTTTTTCGTTGGTAAGTAAAAAGCTGCAAAGCACCGGCGTTAAGGTAATGGCAATGATCAGGGATGCAAAAAGTGCCACAATAAAGGCAATGCCCAGAGGTGCCAATAACCGGCCCTCCATTCCTGATAGAAAAAAGAGGGGTAAAAATGCCACAATGATGATAAATGTGGCGTTGATGATGGAATGACGGATTTCAAAAGAAGCATCAAATATCACAGTCAATTGATTCCTTTTTTTCTCAAGAGGAAGTTTGGCGTTTTCCTTTAACCTTTTGAAGACATTTTCAACATCAATGATGGCGTCATCAACAAGATCCCCAATGGCAATGGCCATTCCCCCTAAACTCATGGTGTTGATGGTGAATCCCAACCATTTTAAAGTTAGAATAGCCACAATAAGGGAAATAGGGATGGCCAAGAGGGAGATGACTGTGGCTCTCCAATTCATTAGGAAAAGGAAAAGTACAATTACTACAAAGGCAGAACCTTCTAAGAGGACTTTTTGGATATTACTGATTGAGGCATTGATGAAATCTGCTTGCCGGAAAACTTTAGTGTTTACGTGAATGTCTTCAGGTAGCGTCTTTTTAAGTTCATCCAGTGCATTGTCAATTTTTTCGGTCAGTTCCAAAGTATTGACATCTGGCTGTTTGGATACAGAGAGAACAACTGCTGCTTTGGCATTGGCTGAAGCATCCCCGATTTTTGGAGCTGCACCTATTTTAACTTCTGCTACATCTTCTATACGTATAATCTGATCACCGATTTTTCTGATGATAGCGCGACCGATTTCATGTACATCATTGGTTCTCCCAATGCCTTTGATGATATATTCATTACCGAATTCGTTCATGAATCCACCCGAAGAATTTCCATTTGAAGCAGCGGCTGCATTGAAAAGTTCTTCCAGGGAAACATTATGGTATTGCATTCTTTGAGGGTTTGCCAAGACTTGATATTGTTTGAAATCCCCTCCATAGACAATGACCTGTGCTACACCTCCTGTAGCCAATAATCTCGGGCGGATAATCCAGTCCGAAATTGTCCTGAGTTCCATCATGGAGGTACTGTCCGCATAGAGAGCCACAAACATAATTTCTCCCATAATGGAAGATTGCGGGGCCATGGTTGGGGTTCCTACCCCTATGGGAAGACGGTCTGTGATGGTGGATATTTTTTCATTCACGATCTGTCTGGCCTTATAGATATCTGTATCCCATTCGAACTCTATCCAAACAACAGAAAAACCACCCGAAGAGGCTGACCTAACACGGCGTACATTGGTCGCTCCATTGACGGCGGTTTCAATAGGAAAACTCACCAGCCTTTCCACTTCCTCTGGTGCCATTCCATGGGCTTCAGTAAGGATGACTACTGTAGGTGCCGTCAGATCAGGGAATACATCTACTTCCATGTTGAAGGCCACATAACTGCCAAAGAAAGTAAGCAAGACAAATCCCACAATGACCAAAAGCCTGTTATTTAGGGAGAAATGTAGTATTTTATTGAGCATGATGTTGTGTCATTAATGGTTGATAATCAGTTAATTGATTCTTCTGACTTCTAAGTCCATTTAAATTTAATGGCTATGTCCATGCTCGGGTATAGCACCCGTTGAAGTGGCTAATTTGATAGCATAAGCTCCTTTTGTTACCACCCTTTCTCCTTCTTTAAGGCCAGAAAGGACCTGTACTTTAGCACCATCATTTCCCCCCAATGTTACTTCCTGCTTGAGGAAAGTCTCTCCTCCGGTCTGAATAAATACATAATGATGTCCCAATTCTTCCATCAAAGCTTCTTCAGGAATAACCAAGGCATCTGTAATGAGAGCTGATTTGAGGAAAACTTCTGTGACTGCACCCGGAATAAGGTTGCCGACATTGTCTATTTCAAAAGTGATAGGTACAAAGGTGCTGTTGGATGCAGAGCTCCTCCCATAAGAAACTATTTTCCCGTTCATTGCTTCTGTATCATAAATCTTTTCGTCACCGGCCATCCTGAAATTTGCTGCGGTAATCAATGGGAGTTGATTATAGTATTTTTGAGAAACCTGAGCCTGCAAAAGCAACCTTTTATTTTTGCTAATCTGAGCCAAAGGTGCCCCGGTTTCAACATATTGACCTTCCCGTACCATAATGTTTTTTACAAATCCACTGATCGGAGAGGTAATAATCTGTCCTGCACTGGAAAAGTTTTTGGAGATTACCTGGTAAGAATTGGATGCAGTCTCAAAATTAGATTTAGCCTGTAAGAAATCTTTTTCTGAAATGATTTGATCTTTCACCAACGCTTCAGCCCTTTCGAAATCTGCTTTTGCCTGTTCATATTTTACTTTCGCATCCTTATAAAGGATTTCTGGATTACCTTGAGTTAGACCACTTCCACTAATAGTAAAAAGTTGATCACCAGAATTGACAGCTGTCCCAATAATGGATTTATTACCGGTGAAAAGGACTGTTCCGCTGGATTTAGCGTTTAATATGGTCTCATCACCTGGAGCAGAAAGGATTTTTCCGCTTGTTTTTAAAACTTCCCTGAAAGGTTCTTTTTGGACTTGTGCATTGGCAAAATCAATACGCCAGGCCTGGCTTTTCAGATAGCTGATTTCATCCCCGTTGCCTGATTGACTTAAGGCCCTTACTGCAGTTGTCAGATTTGGGTAAACTTTGATGTTTTCGAAGGTTATTTTTTCGGTAAAACCAGAGGTTTTAATTTCAAGTTTGATAGTGCCCACCCCCTCCGAATCGGGTGTCAAATCCAGTTCAAAAATGCCAGGAGAATCAGGTCTGGTACTTGAACTTCGGTAATTTTGACCATGGAGAAAAAGACTGAGGTCTATTTCCCCTTCTAATAGTGGTATAAAATTATCGCCTAACTGGGTGATATGCACCATGATGGTGGACATCCTGCTTTTCACCAATGGCTCAAAGTCGATAAAGACTTCAAGTCTGTCAGTATAACTGGTCAAAGCTTCTGTCGGAATACTCGATTCCTGATCATGGCTATGCTCTTGCGGGTTCTGGCATCCTACCAAACCAAGCAAAAACCAGGTCAAAAGGAATTTTGCCTGTTTCATATATTGTTTAATTAAAATGATAACTGGGAAAAATGATTAGTTTATGATTTATTCTTACAGGAATCAGCCATAGAATCAAAGGTATGAATGGCCTCAGTCATTTTGATTGAATTTACAGGTGAAATCCTTAAGAAATTAAAGAATAAATCAGACAAAAGAAGGAGGTGCCCTCAGGCCTGAGGAGAAGATTTTATGTGGAGGATGAAGATCTTCAGAATGGGGAGGAAAATTAAGTTTTAAAAAAATGAAAGCAGTTTTATATTGAATACTTTCAGGTAAAACAGCGGATATGGATAAACTCTGTTTCTTGACAGGTTCGTCAATTTGTATACAATAAATGCCCTCCATTCCTTTTTCGGAATGGGGCACCAAAGAAAATATGGATTCCAACATGCCATAAGGGTGCTCATGGTGATGGTGGAAACACTGGTGGGATTTGATAAAAAGGCTTTCAAATGGGTCCTGGTGATGGTGCGGAATAAGATTATGCCCCAGCATCATGGTCTGGGCCAAAAATAAAAACCATATGGCTAGGTTCCGCTTCATCTTAACATGATAAAGTTAAACTATTTTTCTTTTGAAAAAAGTGACTTTGATCATGTTGGCGCAATTCTTTAAAAAATATGTGGATCCGTTATTTCAATGCTAAACAAATACTGGTACCAAGTACCATCCGCCACAGCGGACAAGATGTACTAAGTACCATGTATCGGGTGCCGAATAGGATACTTGGTAGTTTGTAATTTAGCTTTGTAATTTAGCTTTGTAATTTGGCCTTTGAAATTTGATATTTGGTCTTTGGATTTTGTAATTTGTAATTTTTCAATCCTCCCATTCATATCCCCAGGGCGATGACCTGTAAAATCTTCCTTTAACTATGGCATCTTTCACCTGAATGTGTTTTCCGTTCAGACCTTGGAGTACGGCATCGAAAATCAAGGTAGCTTCAACCGAGTCGCTTCCTTCTCCAAAATCAGGAAAATATTCCACTTCTGTAATGATAACAGCTGACCCGGTCTGGGCCACACTTCTACTGGAATATAATTCCCCATCCTCCCAAAATTCAATGATGAAATTTCCAAAATCTTCATTATCTGAAGCAAAGCCATATTGGCCTGGTTGAAATAAATAAAAAAAGGATTCTCTTGTACTAAAATCATGACAAGAAAAGATCCCCATCACATTCAAGTATCTTTTGAATACACTGAACTCAGGATTTGAAATATCATATTCCTGCAAACTAATAGCTGGTCCCAAAAAAGGATTTTCATTCATTTCATACCCCAATCCACAGTTGCCGGTTCCTGTACCTGCAATCTGGACCGGATAAATATCTTCTAAACAAACTGCCTCTTGTCTGTTGGGATTCCTGAATCCGGAAGGAACCGGATTGCCGGAAAAGTAATTCAGAATAAAGGAGCCAAAATACCCGGTGGTTGGTTCACAGGAAAGCACTACTTCAGTTGAGTTATCGTCCTCACAGGAGGAAAAAACAAACATCAGAACTAAAGAAACCAAATGTAAATATTGGTTTTTCATAGCGTGGGGATAAAATAAAATTTGGGAAGAATCAGTAATAAAAACAAGAACGATAATATCTACTAAAAAGTTATTTTTTATTTGTTTTTATAAATATTTAATGGAATAACCTATATTATACCTGTTTAAAAATAAAATTCCTGAACCATATGCTTCGGTTTTTAATTATTTTTTTCAATTTTTTTTCATTTGCTTTATTTCTGGAAGCAAGGGAAGTGGATAGTGTTAAAATCCAGCAACAAAAACTTTTTAATGAAGGACTTATCCTTTCCCTCCCCCAAGCAATTCAAGGCCAGATTCCAGGTTTATTAGTGTCAAGACCCGGGTCCAACCCTAATGGAAATTACGACATGATATATAGGGGTTACCATACATTTAAAAGCAGGATGCAACCCCTTTTAATGATAGATGGTATGCCAGGTTTATCTTGGCATTTGGTAGATCCCTATCTGATCGATTCCATTGGTGTAAGAAGAGGAAGTCAATTGGCGCAAATGGGTTTACAGGCTGCGGCCGGAGTTTTTGATGCCTCGGTTTCAAAACCTTTGAATTCCGGATTATCCCTGTCATTTCTTCAGAACATCAGCATGGAAAATTACCAAAGGGCATACAATAACCTATCTGCTAAGGAATTCCGTACCCAAGCCCCTCCGGGAACATTATTTGGTGAAAGTGATACTGATTGGTTGGAGGCCCTGACAAGAACCGCCTGGTCTACAAATACAGGCCTTAAATTGGGTTATCAATCGGGAAACTTAACTGCCAGGACCATATTAAGTCACAGAAAAGTGGAGAGCATACAGCGGCAGGCCGGTTTTAGACAACTCAGTTTATTCGGTGCCCTGGATTACTCCTTTTTGAATGGCAAAATCAATGCTGGAGCGTCCACCTTGCTGGTTTCCAGAAATTCGGAACTTGGAAATACAGATTTTTTCCAGGCAGCAGTCGCTATGAACCCCACCCTGGGATTGGAAGATCCTACCAATTATTTCAATAGATATGGGGGAAATCCCAAAGTGAGGATGAAAACCGATGAAAACAGTCTCAGTGCCAACATGAATATGGTTCAGGGTTATGTGACTGTCAACCCACTTCCTCATTGGACCGTCAAAGGAAGAATTGGCTATTTGGAAACAAATAAAAACCAATTCCAGCTTAATGGGATTCTAAGTTCAAGCAATGATGCCGGCACACTTGAAAGAAATAGAATCAGAGAAGATGACAGGACGTTTTTGGAACTAACTTCGGATTATTTGATCCAAATCCAAGATTTCACCTTAAATCCTGGAATGAGGTTCACTTCACAAAAGATCTCTTATGACAAAACAGGTTCTGCCCTCATCAGGTCCTGGCAGTCTGGAAATACTGTGATTGAGGAGCAAACGCTTCCTCACGACTTTGGGAAATATACTTTGAATGCTATGGGTTTCTTTATCCATAGCGATTGGAAAGAAAAACTGTATTTTGACTTTCTGCTTCAACCGGAAGGCGCTGCAAATCTTGGAGAAAACGCAGGATGGGGGAATTTTTTTGGTTGGGATCTCAAATACCGCTTAAATCCCCGATTCCTGTTATTTACCTCATATTCCCATACAGGAATGATTCCTGATAGAACCGGACTGAGTAAAACCATCCTTCAGATTGAACCATTTGTAAATTTCACCCATTTCGCCAATCCGGATATGAAGTGGGAAGATACTTTCCAATGGGAAATAGGAGGGACTGGTAACTTTTTGAGGGATAAAATTTATGCGGAGTTTCGGTTATTTATTTCCCAGTCATCAGATTTTATTAATCTGATGCAGGGCTATGATTGGGATTATACTGACTGGAATGCCTATTACCCCTTTACTTATCAAAATTTTGGAGCCATAAGGAATCAGGGAACTGAATGGATACTGAAATTGAATCCGGTCAACTTAGGAAAATTATCTTATCAAAGCAGTATCAATGCCACATTCATACAATCCGAATGGACAGATTTAGAAGCTGAATTCGTCAGTTTGGAAGGAAATGACACTGGCGTATCCAGGGGAATAGGTGGAAATCCGCTTTATCAGTACAGTACTATCCGAACAGGAGAGTCAATTGGTACAGCAAGAGCATTGGAATATTTGGGAATTGACCGGACCACAGGTCAATGGATTTTACAACAAAGTAATAATCCGCAGGATTGGCGATCGGATTATGTAACCCAGGGCAAAACAATTCCCAGGTGGTGGATGGGATGGAATCATCAGCTTCAATGGAAAAAGTGGCATTTGGATGCCTTTTTCAGGGGGGTATTTGGTCATATCAACGCCAATGAAACCAATTTGATGTATGGAGGAGTAAATTTCTCCAATCAAAATGTCCTGAGGTCCTACCAAAATTTGCAAGACCAAGGATTGAAGGAATTTAATAGATTTAGCAGTTATTTCATCGAAAATTCGGGATTCCTTTCACTACATTATCTTACTATTTCCAGGGATTTAGATTTTTTGATCAGGAATAAAAAAATAAGCAGTACCCTTTCATTGATCGCCAACAATCTTTTTTATATTACTTCCTATTCAGCTCCTGACCCTGAGGCCAGATTGAGCACCCGCCCTGTTTGGCAAATGGATGAGCACATTGATTATACGGACAATTATTTTTCCTCTGGAATTGACGGGGCCTCCACATGGTTGCCATCCCGTGCTTTTACAGTTTCTTTTCAGTTAAGGTTTTAAAAAATCAGGTGTAGAAGGAAGATTTCTACTTACCGAGGTACCATGTACCATGTACCAAGTACAAAGTATGGAACCGGAATCTTTGGTAATTGGTAATTGGGAATTGGTAATTTGTAATTTGGCCCTTGGATTTTGGAATTTTAAATCACTTCTTATACTTATCATTCAGCCCAACCCCTTCCAAAACCATGGGTTTGATTTTTTCCAATCTTTCTAGCCGGGTCTGTTCTCTTTTGGCGCTACTGATATATTCCGCATATTCCTTCTGCTTACCCGGCGTAAGTTTTTCAAACGCTTTATTCAAAGCCGGATCAGTTGTTAAGGCTTTTTCTAAAAATTCCGGCATTTCAAACTGGCCAGGGTCGGATTGAACCAGCTTTACACCTGCTTTTTCATTTTCAATGGCTTCTTTTATATAAGCCAAAACTGTTTGGCTGTCAATTTCTTCCAAGGAATTGAACCTCCATTGCCTCAAAGCTTTGGTCTTACCTTCTTGGGCATTGATAAAAACATCCTTGGGGTCTTTCATAAAAACCCCATTGTAAAACCAGATTCCGACATAACTTTTGAAAGGTGCTATGCCCAATACATTTTTTCCATTATAGGTGTAAACATCAATACCCCATTTGATACTGTGTTCCAATTCTGTTTGTTCTACCAAAGTTTTCAATAGGGCGATTTCTTTGGTCCATTGTTCGTTTTTCATAGGCCAGGGTATTGTATTTTCCAAATTCGGGAAAAATCAGTTTTAATACGAGCCAAAATCAGGTTTTTTTAAAAAAATAAAGTCCGATTGCAGGTCCTAATCCAAGGATTAGAAACAGAAAACCAGGCATGATGATGGGATTAAGAAAATTCAATAGCTGAATACTAAGTATCGAAATACCAAAGCCAATGGAGTTTACAATAGTCAGGGATGTCCCTTTTTTGGGATCAGGTGCATTTTGTGCCACTAAAGTGGAAAACATTGGAGAATCAGCGGTAACTGCCAAGCCCCAAATCAGGAGAAACACCAGAAAAATCAGAATTGATCCTTGGTGAATGATGAATGGAGATATCAAGCAGCAAATGCCTGAAATAGTCAGAGCAGTTGCAGCGATCTTTTTGGGAGGATATTTTTCGGATAAAAAGCCACCCATAGCGCAGGATAATCCTCCCACTCCAATAATAGAAAATGCCATAAATGGAATATCAAACTCCAATCCATGACGGTTGCCAAAGTATTGAATCAACAAGGGGACAAAGGCCCAAAAGGCATATAATTCCCACATGTGGCCAAAATAACCCAAAGCTGCTGCACGGAAAGACTTCACTTTGAAAACTTTAAAAAATACTGTAAAATCAAATACCTGGCTTTTCTTTCTAAAAGGTCCATTGGGAACGAATAAAAAAATCATCAAGCCTCCAAGAATTGCCAGAGCAGAGGTGGAATAAATCACATACCTCCATGGGAGTTCATCTGTAAGACTCCTTACCAAATGGGGAAAGGCTGTTCCCAATACCAATGCTCCTACCAATAAACCCAGCGATTTTCCAAGGCCTTTTTGAAAATAATCAGCAGCGATTTTCATCCCAACAGGATAAATTCCAGCAAGGAAGAAGCCAGTACCAAACCTTAGGAGTAATATTTGCAATCCTGTCAATGCGCTAAGGCTCATAGCGAGGTTAAATGAAGCTGCAAGAATAGCGCTGATCAGAAAAACCCCTGAAGGGGAATATTTATCGGCGATGGTCAGAATTGCAAAAACTAAAGTTCCTGCAATAAAACCCAATTGTACAGCACTGGTCAGATGTCCTAAATATTGGGGAGCTAAATCCAAATCCTTGGCCATGTCTGTAAGTACGGCATTTCCTGCAAACCATAAGGAGGTACTGAGAAATTGGGCTATTACAATGATGGGCAGGACGTGTTTCACTAATTATTTTGGTTAATTATTTGGTTTATCTCCCTTTCATGATTTCAGAATCCCAAGCTTGATCATTTAGGGTAAATTTCCTGTTTAATTCAGAAGATAATAGTTGCTCCTGCATTTCTATCTGCTTCCTAACTGCGGAAATGTATTCTTTTTTATCGTGTTTAATTTTCACCAACTCTTTTAAGGCTTCTTCATCATATTTGATAAAACTCTGTGCCAGCCTTTGAACGGTATGAGAGCGAAAACCCATTTTAATCAAAACATCTTTTCCCAGCCTGACTGAACTTTCCAAATGTTCTCTGTAAATATTAGGAACATCCAATTCCATCAGTTCAAAAGCATCTACACGGTTTTTGGCCCGGATCATCAATTCAAGATTTGGAAAATGTTTTTTTACTGTCTCCACCAGGATGAGATTGGTTTCAGGACTGTCAATAGCTGAAATCAGGATTTTGGCTTCATGTGCACCTGCTGACTCCAATAAATCTGCTCTGGTGGCATCTCCATAATATACTTTGAATCCCATTTTTCTTAGCAAATCCACCCTGTCAGAGTCATTGTCCAAGATGGTGGCGTTAATACCATTGGCCCTCAAAAACCTTCCAACAGTGCTTCCAAAGTGAGAGAATCCGACTAGGATTACTCCATGCTTTTCATCCACTTTATCAGGTTCTTTTTCTGACTTTTCCAAAGTACCGACTCTTGGTAAAACTAACCTTTCATTGATTAAAATAAATAATGGAGTCAAGGTCATACTTAAGGCAGTAATAGCCATAAGCATTTCTGTAGTAGGCTTATCTATGATCTGCAATTGGCTTGCAAAAGAATAGGTCACAAAGGAAAATTCTCCAACTTGGCTTAAGCCCAATGCAAAAATGAGATTTTGGTCGGTTCCCAACTTGGCATATTTTCCTATTCCGATCAGAATTAAAGTTTTGACCAGAAGGATTCCAAATGTGATGGAAAAAATCAAACCAGCCTGTTCACTTATCAAACCAAAATTGATAGAAGCCCCAACAGCTATAAAAAACAATCCCAAAAGCAAACCCTTGAAAGGATCAAGATCACTTTCCAATTCATGTTTGAACTCAGAATTGGCCAAGACCACTCCCGCTAAGAAAGTTCCCAATGCAGGGCTAAGACCTACCAATTCCATTAGAAAGGCTATTCCTACAACAATTAAAAGTGCAGAGGCAACAAAAAGTTCTCTTAATCTGGTTTTTGCAATAACCCTTAATATGGGAACGATGGCATATCTTCCCAATATTACCACCAAACCGACCGCTCCGATCACCAATAGCGTCTGTATCCAACCTGGAAACTGATCCATCGGGCTGGTATGATGATCTGAAGAAACTACTTCAACAGTAACTACTAATAGCGGTAAAATGGCCAAAATGGGAATAACAGCGATATCCTGCATCAATAATACTGCAAAAGAATTCTTGCCTGCCGCTGAATCCAATTGGTTTTTTTCTTTTAATGACTGGAGTACAATGGCAGTAGAGGAAAGCGATAGAGACATGGATACGGCCAATGCAATCTGCCAGGAAAAGCCAAAGGATACCATTAATCCGAAAAAGGCCAAAGTGGTCAATAGAACCTGGGAAAGACCTATTTTG
Source organism: Shivajiella indica (assembly GCF_042683085.1). Taxonomy (NCBI): domain Bacteria; kingdom Pseudomonadati; phylum Bacteroidota; class Cytophagia; order Cytophagales; family Cyclobacteriaceae; genus Shivajiella; species Shivajiella indica. The sequence goes on from NZ_JBHUIV010000020.1 coordinate 443,948, forward strand.
GTGATCATGGATTTCATTTGCCATAATTTGGCAGGCTCGAGTTCAAGTCCAACCAAAAACAACATCATCACTACCCCAAATTCTGCAAAGTGCATGATATCCTCACCTTCTTCTCCAATAAATCCCAAAAGGTAGGGGCCTATGATGATTCCGGCCAAAAGGTAACCCAACACGGATCCCATACCCAGTTTTTTTGCAATAGGGACACAAATAATAGCTGCCGCCAAATAGATGATTGCTTGAAAGAGAAAACCGTCCATAACTTAAAGGGTAAAGTGTGAAAGATCATTAAAAACCTTTATTTCTTCCGGGATTTCAGGTATATCCCTGAGGTATTTCAAGACATCCCCATATTTTTTAGTAAGGTCAGTCAATTCCTTTGATTGGATTTTATGAGTGCCCCCCACATGAAAAGGAGGTAGATAAATCATGTTGCATAATTTGGCAGTTTGATAAAATGGCAATAAAAATTCTTTAAGGGTATGTCCGTGACGCCCTTCTTTGGAATAAGCCTCCTCTGTCCCTCCACTGCTGACACAATTAAAAACATATTTCCCCTTAAGATATACGCCACCAGGTCCATATGCCCAGCCAAATTCCAAAACAAGATCAAGCCATTGCTTCAAAAGAGGAGGAGCAGAATACCAATAAATAGGATGATGCCAAATAATGATGTCCGCTTGGATTAAATGTTCCTGTTCAACCTGAACATCAATATTAAAATCAGGGTAGAGTTCATAAAGATCCAGTACCTGGATGTTTTCAATTCCTTTTACCGCATCTAATAACTTTTGGTTGACAAGGGAATGTTCAAATTTAGGATGCGCAAAGATGACAAGTATTTTTCTCATGGGCATGGGATAATTGAATAGAAAGTTGATCCAATTATTGATTTTGAAGGTTATTCTACCAAGCCTTTTGGTACAAGTCCATGGTAGAAATATTTATTTTGATAGGCTTCTGCAAGGGCAATCAAACTTTCTTCTCCAAAATAATTTCCGATCAGGGTAATACTTGTAGGCCTTCCTTTTTGATCAAATCCATTTGGCAGACTCAATGCAGGATGTCCTGTTAAATTCGTAATCAACATCTGTCTTCCTCCGAAAGTCGGAGAAATGATTACATCATATTCCTTGATCAGGTTATGAAATTCTTCTATCAATTTGGATCTATGTCTGTTTGCCTGGAGATATTCCACTGCAGGTATGAATCGGGATTGCCTCAATGAATTGGCCCTGGAACCTTTATGCTGTTCTACCATTTTATCCACATTTCCGGAAAGAACCAATTCATCAAAAAACGCACCTGATTCCGCACGAAGAATTATGTCAAAAACCGAAAAAGGAAAATTATCCGGCAGAGAAACACTATCAGGTTTGATACCTAAGAACTCAAATTCCTTTAAAGTTTTTTGATGGTTGATACTTATGTTGGAAGTATCCTTATCAAAAAGATCTTTAAAATAAGCTACTTTCAATTTTTTGAGGTCGGGACTTTCCCGGTATTCAAAAGCAGCATTTTTCACAGTTTTATCCAATCCGTCCTGGCCTCTGATATAATCAAAAACAATAGCACAGTCATTGGCAGTACGGCAGATGGGACCTACTTTATCCATACTCCATGAAAGCACCATAAAACCATGCTTACTGACTGCTCCATAAGTAGGCCGGAGACCAGTGCTACCTGTTCGGGTTGAAGGAGAGACGATAGATCCAAGAGTTTCAGTTCCAATAGAAAATGCCACGAGTCCTGCGGCTGTTGCTGACCCTGAACCTGCTGAAGACCCTGAAGCTCCCTGTTCCAGGTCCCAAGGATTTTTGGTTTTTCCACCAAACCAGACATCCCCCCGGGCAAGACTTCCAGATACCAGTTTACCCAATAACACTGCACCTGCTTCCTCCAGTTTTTTTACCACAGTTGCTGTTACATTGATAACCTGATCTTGATAGGGGGCAGCTCCCCAGGTAGTGGGATAACCGGGTAGGGCCGCCAGGTCTTTTACCCCATAAGGGATACCATGGAGGGGGCCTCTATACAGGCCATTTGTGAGTTCTTCATCTGCTTTTTTTGCCTGCTGAAGCGCCAACTCTTCGGTTACGGTCACAAATGCAAGAAGTTTTGTGTCAAATTTTTTTATCCTGTCAAGGTAAAATTTTGTCAATTCCAGGGAACTGATCTGTTTGGTTTTGATCAATCCTGCCAGATCCCGGATAGAAAAAAAAGCCAAATCATCCATATTACTTGGTAATTTAGCTTCCAGATTGATTTTCCAGTTGTTTATTCCATTATTCGGCTTTATTGAAAATCCCAAAGGAAAGGGGTCAAATATCAAGGCAGGTGCAATAGCATTTCCCAAATGAAAAGTACGCATACTGTCATAGGCTTTCCTGTTACCTTCAAGGTATTGCAACATCGTATCTATAGCAGCACCTTCGAAGTGGAGGTTAAAAAGTTTCTGGGCGGTTTGAACATCCGAATGGGTTATAGGCACTGTGGATTTGGCCAGGACAAACCCAAATAATATTCCCATTGACAGGACAAACCATAATTGTTTTTTCATGCAATTAAAATAAGGAATTAACCTTGGAAATTTATTTTTTTATGGGATCCATCACAATAAGGTTTGTTTTGGGAGGAACCGCATCTGCAGAAGGCTGTGTTTTTTTGTTTCTTTTCAATACGACCATCTCTGAATTTAACTTCAATATCCCCATAAACCATCAGTGGTCCGTTGGGCCTGACCTCAAATTGAGGTTCAGAATTTGAAAATTGAGACTCCTTTTCTCCTTTACCTGCTGGATAAAAGTAACTCAAAGCCCCTGAAGGACATTGATTGACCTGATTTATCAAAGAAGAGGTAGATTCAGCTTCAATTTTGATCCAAGGCTTTTCACTGGGCTGGAAAACCCTTGGCAATCCTTTCACGCAGATTCCGGAATGAATACATTTACCTGGTTCCCAAAGAATGGTAATTTCACCGTTTGAATATTCTTTTTGTTTCATGGAAAGTTGTGGTTATGAAATTAAACATGAACATCTCTTAAATCTTTGTTTCTAGCAAAAACCCCTCTGGCAAAGGGGCATAAGGGTAATATTTTTAAATTGTTTTTTCTTGCAAACTCAACTCCTGCTACCACCAGTTTTTTACCGATACCCAATCCTTTATATTTTGAATTTACCTCGGTATGTTCAATGATCAATTTTTCGGTTCCTGCCATGGTATAGGTCATGAACCCGGCAATTTCCTCTCCATCGATAAACTTGAATTGACCTTTAGTTTCTCTTTGTTCGTGGTGTAATACCATAGGATGAAATTTAAAATTATATTAGGAAATTCTAAACCATTGTTTTGACGAAACCCGAAAAAGGATCAAAATTTCAAAGTATTCAAAAATTCAATTTCAATCCTTCATTTTTCATTCAGCATTGCCCCTCATAACCACTTGCTTTTCACGACCATCAGCTTTTCCCTGGTCATTTCATGCATGGAGTAGGGGATGCCTCCCAATCCTTCCCCAGAGGCGTCACGGCCTCCAAAGGGCATCCAATCCACCCTAAAGGCAGTATGGTCATTGACCATCACGGCTGTTGCATTCAGTTTTTGAACGGTGTCAAATGCAATATCTATATTTTTAGTAAAAACCGCTGCCTGAAAATGATAGTCAAGCGCATTTGCCTGTTGAATTGCCTGATCCCTATCTTGATAAGGATAAATACAAACTACAGGACCAAAAATCTCCTCTTTGGAAACTTTGATGTCTTGGGGAGCATTCCAAATTACTGTTGGGGCATAACAGGTGTCAGAAATTCTTTTCCCACCGCATAATAGTTCAGCTCCTTTATCCTTGGCTTCTTTGACCCATTCTTCAACCCGATCAACTTCTTTAGGAAGAATTAAGGGGCCTACTTCTGTTTTTTTATCCAAAGGATCTCCGACAACCAATTTATTGGCCATTTCAGCCATCTTTTCAGCAACTTGCCTGGCAATTGATTCGTGAACAAAGACCTTTTGGACAGAGACACAAACCTGACCTGCATGATAAAAACCACCTTTCACCAAGGCGGGTAACATTTCCTCTAATTCTGCATCTGGCTCTACGATTACAGGAGCAGCTCCTCCATGTTCCAAAGCGCATCTGGTCCCTGGGGCCAATTTGGATTTCAGGTACCATCCTACTTTTGCAGACCCAATAAATGAGAGGTAATTGATCCTTTTGTCTGTCACCAGTTTTTCTGCTGTTTCATTGTCTGTGATAATGCTCTGTACCCAACCTTCAGGTACCCCTGCTTCGTCCAAAATCTCCAAAAATGCCAAACAGGAAAGGGGAGTGGTGGAAGCAGGTTTTACTATAACCGGACAGCCTGATGCAAAAGCGGTAACCGTCTGATGAACAATTAAATTGAGCGGATGATTAAAAGCTGAAATTGAGGCAATTACACCAATAGGTTCCCTTGTTGTAAAGGCAATCCTGTTGACTGATGCCTGGGTCAACCCCATTGGAATCTGTTCACCTGTCAACCTACCGATTTCTTCAGATGCGATTTTTACCCCATTGATGGCCCTCATTACCTCTACCTTGGAGTCCATATAGGGTTTTCCACCTTCAGCTGCCGCAGTTTTGGTCAATTCCTCAACTTTAGATTTCATTATTTCCTGAACCTTTTCCAGGATCTCAATTCGCTTGTAAGGAGGTATCCATTTTTTACGGTCTAAAAAAAGCGAATAGGCAAGCTTTAAAGCATTTTCCACTTCTTTTTCACCTACCATAGGGATTTCCTTCAATAGGCTTTGGTCAAATGGGGAAAAGACTTTTAAAGTTTTTGAATGGTTCATAGTTTTTGTACTTTTTCTTTCAATAAAACATTTAAAATGGGATGATTTAGGGAATAATCTACTTCCAGATCAATCAGGTTCACCCCTTCGGAATTAAGGCAGGTTGTTAAAATATCCTGAAAATCCTGATCTGAAGTAGGCCTAAATCCTTTCGCTCCATAACTTTCTGCATATTTTACAAAATCAGGATTGTTGTAGTCCAGACCGAAGTCCTCAAAACCCATATCTTTTTGTTTCCATTTAATCATGCCATAGGCTTTGTCATTGAGTATGATGATGGTCAGGTTAAGATTTAACCGGACAGCGGTCTCCATTTCTTGGGAATTCATCATAAATCCACCGTCGCCGCAAACAGCCACTACTTTACGGTCAGGGAAAAGCATTTTGACCATCATGGCTGAAGGGAGTCCTGCACCCATGGAGGCCAAAGCATTGTCCAAAAGCAAGGTATTGGGTAAGTGGCAGGTATAATTTCTTGCAAACCAAATTTTATAGATTCCATTGTCCAGCGTAATGATATCCTCAAACTGTAGATTTTGGCGCAATAAATTGACCAACCGCTGGGGCAACATGGGAAACCTATCATCATGAAAATATTTTCCGAGATGTCCTGCAACTTCAGATTTTATCTTACTGAAAAAGCTAAAATCCCAATGAGACTGTTTCTTTAGTAATTGTCCCAATTTCTTAACGGTGGAGGTGATGTCTCCGACTACATTCAATTGAGGAAAATAAACAGGATCGACTTCGGCTGGAGAGAAGTTGATATGGATAACTTTTTTTTCCCCTCTTTTCATGAAAAATGGGGGTTTTTCAATTACATCATGGCCTACATTGATGATCAAATCGGCTTCATCTATGCCGGCGTGGAGAAAATCCTGGCTTGATAAGGCTGCTGTGCCCAAATATTGCTCATGTCTTTCATCGATTACACCTTTCCCCATCTGGGTAGTGAAAAAGAAAATACCTGTGGCATCTACAAAAGACCTTAAGGCATCACAGGTCACCTTTCTATTGGCACCTGCCCCAATCAGCAGTAGAGGCATTTTGGCCTGATGGATCATTTTGACCGCCTCATCGATGGCTTTGTCATCGGATTTTGGAATGATATGCCCTATAGGTTCAAAAACTTCCCCGTCACAATCTTCCTGAGCAATGTCTTCAGGGAATTCCAGATGAACAGCTCCTGGTTTTTCTTCAATGGCAAGCCTGAAAGCCTCTCTGACCTGGGAGGCAATATTATTTGAATTGACAATTTGCTTGGTGTATTTGGTTATTGGCCGCATCATATCTACCACATCAATTATCTGGAATTTTGCCTGCTTACTTTTTTTAATGGGTTTTTGTCCTGTAATCATCATCATGGGCATTCCTCCCAATTGGGCATAGGCTGCAGGTGTGACCAGATTGGTGGCTCCAGGCCCCAAAGTGGCCATACATACTCCTGGTTTTCCGGTCAATCTCCCATAGGTGGCGGCCATGAATCCGGCTCCTTGCTCGTGCCGGGTAATAATCAATTTGATTTTGGAGTTTTTTAAGGATTGCAACAGGTCCAGATTTTCTTCACCGGGTAAAGCAAAGATGTATTCCACCCCCTCATTTTCCAATGCACTTACAAAAAGATCAGAAGCTTTCATATTGTGGTTTTATGGTTCGAAAAAAACTAGTGCTTATACTTATAACCACAAATTGGGCAAATTGATTTACGGAAATGTGATTTTTGTCCTTCATTTTCCCAGAATGACCCAGAAAATAAGGTATAGGATTTTGAAATCCCCAAATCGTTAAGGTCCCTTAAAAAGTAAAAAAGTTAAAATTCAGACCCCGGTAATTTCCCTGAATTTCACACTTTGCCTTTGGCTAAGGTCAATCCTTTGGCCATTTTGTAATTCGATTAACAAAGTACTGTTGAAATAAGGTTCTATTTTTTTTATATAGTCCATATTGAAAATATACTGCCTGTTAGCCCTAAAGAAAACATCCTCGGGAAGTCGTGACTCCATATAGGTCAGTGATTTATGGAGTAGGGGTTTTTTATTTTCAAAATGGACTTTCACTTAGTTTCCTTCACTTTCAATCAAAAAAATATCCCTTATCGGTACAAAATAACACCTATCTCCATCTTTGATAAAGATTTTCTTATCCAGGCTTAGTTTATCAGTCCGATCTTTTAAAGCCTGTTGGCTCTTCTTTTCCAATTTTTGAATGGCATCTTTTAACCTCTCGGGATTTACAGGCTTAAGTATATAATCCAATGCATTGACTTCAAAAGCCCTGATGGCAAATTCATCGTAAGCGGTTACAAAAATCACTTCAGGAGCCTCATCTAACTGCTCCAAAAGTTCAAATCCATTGGTTCCCGGCATATTGATATCCAAAAATATAAGGTCCGGTTTTTTATCATTGATTTCCACTATGGCCTTACTTGCTCTTTCATTGGAACCAATTACCTGTATATTCGGGAATAGAGCCAACATGGTTTCCAATTCCTTGACGGCCAGGTTTTCATCGTCAACTATATAGCATTTTTTATTCATAATGGTCGTATTTTAAAGGGTAAGTTATGGTAGCAGATACCTGATTTGGGACTTTGGAGACCAATATAAGCTCTGTATTCTCTCCAAATAATCCCTGAAGCCTTTGTCTGATATTTTTCATTCCTATTCCTTTATGATCATTGCTGTCAATGGTCCCTGTATTGGTTACCTCAATTTTAATCTTTTTGGAATTAATGGAGGAATCGATCTTGATAATGCCTCCATCAGGTAATTTCGTAATTCCATGCTTGATGGCATTTTCCACCAGGGTAAGGACCATAGCAGGAGGAACTTTAGCATCCAAGGTTTCTTCCTGAAGATCAATTAAAACCTCCAACCTGTTACCGAATCTTATTTTTTCCAGTTCCAGATACTTAATAACTTCATCGATTTCATCCGATAAGGAAATCAGTTTGATTTTCTCATAATTTAAGGTAAACCTCAATAATTCACTCAATTTGATGATAGCCTCTCTGGCTTTTTCCGCATCTATCAACACCAGGGCTTTGATACTGTTTAGGGCATTGAAAAGGAAATGGGGATTGAGTTGGGATTTTAACAATTCCAGCTCTGAGCTTTTGGCCAATGTTTCGAGCAAGAGTTTTTGTTCATGGATTTCACTTTTCTTCTCCATGATATGGTAGAGATAATAGACAATGATCCAAACGACCACATACCTGCAGACATTCATGATCTGTCCCAAAAAATGGATATAAAACTGATTCCGGTTTGCCTGGAATTCATCAAAATTCAACAGTATTGTAGGAATATCAGTAAGGACAATGATAATAAAGGAAATGAAAATTGTGTCAGAAATCCCCTTGATGGCCAAAAATGAAATTGATCGGTCAAATTGGCTTTCTTTAATAAATGCCTTTTTGTAAAAGTGGGTTACCCATAAACCAACAAATGAAAGGTAGATAAACTGAATGAAATAATTAAAATCAAACCTGCCCAGAATAAAAAATCTATAATTGATGGTTTCTACCAAAATTATTGAAATCCAACCTATTAGCTGTAATAGCCAATAGGTTTGATTTTTATTGAGTTTGGTTTTTTTCATAGGGATTAAAAACTGTAAAATGATATTTTAAGCCTTGATAGAAACCAAAGTTGGAGTTTTTCCCACTTTAATTCTCCCGAAAATACAGGATTGCAGGATTATTGGGATGAATGCTTGTAAGAAATGTAATTCTCTAAAGTACCAATTCCATCAATGGAAATACTGACTTTATCATTTTCCAGGAGTGTAAAACTGTCATCCGGTACAAGACAAGTACCAGTCATCAGGTAAACACCTTGTGGGAAACTCATTTCACGGGTTAAAAATTCAGCCAGTTCCTGATGGGTCCGTTTCATCTGATTGATGGAAATTTCTCCCTCAAATACGGTTTTCCAGTTACGCTCAATCTGCATATGTATTTTTGTATCCTGATGGATAGGTGATTCGGGAATCCATAGGCATGGACCAATAGCAGCAGAAAAATCATAACATTTTGCCTGTGGTAAGTACAGTGGATTTTCTCCTTCAATATCCCTTGAACTCATGTCATTGCCGATGGTGTACCCCACAATATTTCCCGATGAATTGATAAACAGGGTAAGTTCCGGTTCTGGAACATTCCATTTGGAATCTTTTCTGATATTGACCTTTCCCCCAGGATTGGCAACCCTGTAATGGGTAGATTTGAAAAATAATTCAGGTCTTTCGGCTTCATACACCTTAGAATAGAAGACATCTGCGCCGCTTTCTTTGGATTCTTCCATTCTGGCTTCCCTGCTCCTAAAATAGGTGACGCCGGCTGCCCATACTTCCTGGCTGCCTATAGGTGCCTGTAGGGATTCAGGAGACCAATTTACCTCGTTTTCAGGGTTTAAAAGTTTTTTTAGGTTTTGATACAGTTTGTCCTGATTGATCAATTGGTCCCAATTTCTGGTTTCAGCAAGATAAAACTTGCCCTCAGATTCAATGAAAATGTCGTTTAATGATTTATAAAGTTTCATAAAGTAGGTTAATAGGTTTATTGTTGAAAGTTAGAAAAAAATGTTTTAAAATATGGTCAAACATTATGATTTCGGTAAATAAGCTTTATTTGGAACAAAAAGTCTTTTGTGAAGGAAATGCATTTTGATTATTTTATCCTCATAATTTCATTTTCCAAAATAAATTCCTGCCCATCATTCAATGAAACTTCAATGTCAAAAACAAGTTCCAAAGTTCCGCCCTGAAGGTCCTCTTTCCATTGGATCAAAAGAGATTCTCCCAATTCCAGTTTCCTTTCTTCCTCAAGAAACTCAGCAAAAGGTTTTCCTTCAAATTGCGGGAAATCAGTCACCAGAAACCTTTCAGAAATATTCTGATTGATGGTTAGTAAGTCGTTTTCAGCTATTTCTATTTCATGTTTATTGATTATTTTTAAACCTGTCACACTTTGCACCGAAAAACTTGGAGCAGGGCTACAGGCAAAAGCCCCAGGTATTATGCTGCCTGTTTTTTTATTCGGAATATGTTCACTGATTAAATCAAAGTCCACCACTTTGATGACCTTGAAATATTGATCCCTTTCATAAAAACTTTCCGGGTTGAAACTTTCTACGTTCATGACGATATTTTCAGTCCCAAAATTTTTGATGGTAAAATCTTTTACCGGCGCCAAAGGTCCACAGCCACAGGAGTCATTGCAAAATATATCACAGGATGTTGGCACAATTCCAAAAAGCAGTAATGATATCCATATCAAAACAACTTTTCTTTTCATCGTAATCAATAATTTAATTTTTCTATCATCATGACGATCTTTTTCACCTGCATGTCCTGGGTTTTTGCTTCCATGATCTCATTGATATGCCCTTGTTTTTCTTCGTTTGACATTTGATTGAATCTTTGGAGAGCAAGTGGAGCATCATTCAAACAATACAATATATCTTCAGGAACGGCCAAAGGCAACTCATCATTGTATAAAGTGATTTTTACCCAATCCCCAGCTTTTTTTTTGATGGTTTTCCGGATTTCAGCTTTTACGGGAAGGAAAAGCTGACCATTGCCAAAGGGCATAAGCTTTAAATTTTCAAAAGCATAGCCATCAATGCTGCCTGAAACTTTCAACCAGCCAAAAGGAAATCGTTTTTCTTTTGGGATTTCGGGGATCAAAGCATATGTCCAGCCAGCTTTTCCGGGAAACTTCTCCAAAAGGTAGACTTTATTGATCAGCGCTTGTTTTTCCATTTTGGTCGAGGAATGCTTTTCAAAAATTCAGTTAAATTTAAAGAATTTACCTCAATAGCTTGATGAGATCAAGTGATTTAAATGTTAAACTTAGTTTATAATGCTTTTCAGAAAATTTGTTTTTACCTTTTTCTTAGTTCAGTTGTCCTTTTCCGGGTTTACCCAGCAAGCGGAATTTGACGCAAAAAAAGTCGTTTTGGTGATTTTGGATGGTATTCCGGCTGAGATTTTAGAAAAAACTGACAGCCCTAATCTTGATGAAATTTCAAGGGAAGGAGGTTATTCAAGAGCTTGGTTAGGCGGTGAAAAGGGAAATTATTCAGAAACCCCAACCATTTCTGCAGTGGGTTATAACAGTATGTTGACAGGGACCTGGTCTAACAAGCATAATGTAAAGGACAATAGGATACAGTTTCCAAACTATAACTATTGGACGGTTTTCAGACATTTTAAAGAAGCCTATCCACATAAAAAAACTGCCATTTATTCTACATGGCTGGATAACAGAACCAAATTACTGGGGGAAAATTTACCGGAAACAGGATTTTTACAGTTGGATTATCATCTTGATGGACTGGAACTGGATACCATCCAATTTCCTCATGACCAAGAAAGTCAATATATTCATGAGATAGATAAACTGGTGGCATCATATGCTGCCCGGGATATTCTCCAAAAATCACCGGATCTTACCTGGGTTTACCTGCAATACACCGATGATATTGGACATAAATATGGAGACAGCCCACAGATGGAGGATGCCGTGAAAGAGGCGGATAGACAGGTAGGCGAAATATGGGAGGCCATTAAAAAAAGGCAGGAGGAATTTAATGAGGAATATTTGCTACTGGTCACTACAGACCATGGCAGGGCTACCGGAGGATTTCATCATGGAGGACAAAGTGATGAGGAAAGAAGTATTTGGATTGTCAGTAATCAAACACTAAATCCAAGATTTAAGCAATATCCTGCTATTGTAGATATATTCCCTACGGTAGTCTCCTTTTTGGAAATTCCAATTTCTAAAAACCATGCCATGGAGTTGGATGGCGTGGATATGTGGGGTAAAGTATATGCTTCTGATCTTAGGGCAGAACTAAAAGATAAGCGATTGCTCCTTACTTGGGAAAATTATGAAAAACCTGGGGAAGGGATTGTTTGGATTTGCTTTGGAAACCAGTTTAGGTATGGGAAAATAGATCAATACAAGTATTTGGGTAAAGTTGCATTAGGAGAAGGAAAAGCTGAACTGAACCTTGATGGTTATGAATTTAACAATGCAAAAGTTGTGCTGGAATTACCTAAAGGATTTTTGAATTATTGGATTAGCAGACCCCAGTAGAACGGTTTTCCCAAACCGTTCAATTTCTTTGTGGTTTAGGTTTCTTTTGTCCGACTTAGAAAGTCGGACTACTGGTTCAGTAGAACGATTTTCCCAAACCGTTCAATTTCTTTGTGGTTTAGATTTCTTTTTGTCCGACTTGGAAGGTCGGACTACTGGTTCAGTAGAACGGTTTTCCCAAACCGTTCAATTTCTTTGTGGTTTAGGTTTCTTTTTGTCCGACTTGGAAAGTCGGACTACTAGTAAAACGGTTTTCCAAACCGGTGAAGATTTTTTTATAAAATAAATAGTAGATTGAATTTTATTAATTTTTTAGAAAAGTCTAATTTTTTGTAACTTTATTTAATTGAAGTTTAGTTGACTAATACAATTGCATTTTTAATAGTCATTTACATTGGTAATTTTAATTTTTTCACCATGGAATTTAAAGAGTTTTATTGGAGAAAGTTGCCTCATATACAGCCTTTAGGTGGGATGTTTTTTGTGACCTTTAATTTAAAAGGAGCTATTCCAAAATGGAAACTGAAACAACTGAAAGAAGAAAGAGAAGTCAAATACTTGCAGATCTTAAAAAGGTCCCAGAACAAGAAACGTGACCTGGAAACTCTTTCCCGAAAAATGTTTATTAAATATGATAAATATTTAGATTCTTACTCAAATTCAAAAATGTATTTAAAAAATGAAGAAGCAGCTAAAACTGTTGCTGATTCACTTCATTTTTGGGATAAAAAGAAAATTGAATTATTATGTTATTGTATAATGGCAAACCATGTCCATGTATTGATGAGGTTATTTGATAATTCAGAAACAGAAACTCCAAAGGCTTTGAATCAGGTTATGCACTCCATAAAATTGTATTCAGCCAAAAAGTGTAATGAATTTTTGGGATTGGAGGGTAATTTCTGGGAAGAAGAAAGCTATGATAGATTGATTAGAAACCGAAAAGAACTAAGGAGTATAATGAGATATATTCTTAATAACCCTGTAAAGGCAGGACTTTGCAAGGAAATGACAGATTGGAAATGGAGTTATATCAAAGAAGAATATAATGATATTTTTTAAATTATTTTGAGTTCCGTTTTGTCCGACTTGGAAAGTCGGACTACTGGTAGAACGGTTTTCCAAATCGTTTAATTTTTTTAGGGCTTAGGTTCCTATTTGTCCGACTTGGAAAGTCGGACTACATGGTTCAGTAGAACGTTTTCCCAAACCGTTCAATTTCTTTGTGGCTTAGGTTTCTTTTGTCCGACTTGGAAAGTCGGACTATTGGAGACAATTCCTATATTTACTTTTTATCCAAAAAAGGCTATTCCTATGAACAAAATATGCTACCTCTTTTCCCTGATTCTATTTATGGCAGTTTATCCCTTGTCTGCACAGCAGGATCCTGAAGCTTATGAACCATTTAAAGTGGGAATGGCGGGGTATACTTTTCATAAATTTAATCTGGACCAAACCCTGGATGCCTTACAAAAAACCAATGTCCAATACCTTTGTATAAAAGATTTTCACCTACCGCTCAACAGTTCGGAGGAACAGATAAAAGAATTTCACGCCAAACTCAGGTCCAAAAATGTTATAGGTTATGCTGTGGGACCTATTTACATGAAGACCCAGGAGGAAGTCGACAATGCCTTTGCATACGCAAAAAGGGTAGGGGTAAATATGATTGTCGGTGTCCCCAATGTAGAACTTCTACCCTATATAGATAAGAAAGTGAAGGAGTATGATATGAAGTTTGCCATACACATGCATGGCCCTGATATCGCCTTATATCCTGATGCAGATGATGTTTGGTCCCATGTGAAGGATCTTGATCCGAGAATGGGCATGTGTTTGGACATAGGCCATGACAGAAGAAATGGTAAAGATCCCGTGGCTGATCTGGAGAAATACCATTCCAGGATCTTTGATATCCACATAAAAGATGTCACTGCGGCAGATAAATCCGGTAAATCTATAGAAATTGGCAGGGGAATCCTGGATTTCCCTGCTTTTATAAAGATGCTTAGAAAAGTAGGTTATTCTGGTGTTTGTAGCTTGGAACATGAAAAGGACATGGATAATCCTTTTATGGGGATTGCTGAATCCATTGGGTATTTAAGAGGCGTAATAGAGGCAACAAAATAATAGTTTAGATTTTAGAAAGTGAATGCTTTAGTGGGTTTTCAATTGTTTAAAACATTGATCACGTCTGCCGCAAAATCATTTATGCTGAATTCTCCTTTGGGGGTATATCCAAGTCTAACGATCACCAGTTCCTGAGAGGGAATTACTAAAATCCACTGGCCTTCAAATCCTCCGGCGTAAAATGCATCGTTTGGTAATTTGGAAAACAGTTTATCCTCAGGATTTTCTTTATTTCCTGCATTCAGCCACCATTGAGCACCATATTGGCCTTTTGGGGCGGCTGTAGATGGAGTGGTGGCAAATTTTACCCATTCTTCAGATAGAATCTGCTCTCCTTCCCAATTTCCTTTGTTCAACATCAACAAACCAAATCTTGCATAATCCCTTCCCGTTCCAAAAACAAAAGAAGAACCAACAAAAGTACCAGATGCATCTTTCTCCATGACCGTGTTGTGCATTCCGATTTTATAGAAAAAATCTTCATAAGGTAAACGCTGGTATTTTTCCTCCCCAAGTTGATTTCTCAATATTTTGGACACAATATTTGTAGTCCCAGAGGAATAATAAAAATAACTGCCCGGCTCATATTTTAAAGGTTTAGAAGCTGCGATTTGAGCAGCATCAGGGTTTAAAAACAGCATTCTGGTTGCATCAGACACACCGCTATAGTCTTCAACCCAATCCAATCCATTGGTGGCCTGCAACATATGAGTCAATGAGATATTCTTTCTTTCGTCTGACCATTCAGGAAGTAAGTTTTTCTGATCCAGATTCATTACTCCTTTATCTACCTGTAACCCGACCAATGAACTGATGATACTCTTTCCCATAGACCAGGATGTATGCTTGGTGTTTATTTCATGATCATTCCCATAACCCTCTGCGACCAGTTCCCCCTGATGTACCACTAATATCATATGGGTCAATTGGGGTTTTTTCTCTTCACTTTCCAATTCATAGTTAATCATTTCCTGTATTTTCCTGTAGTTTTCAAGACTGATAATGGAATCATTCAGGATATTTCCCGAAGGCCATCTTACCGTATCTTGTGTCCAAGTAGGCTTCAGAACGGAATAAAAGGCTTGATTTCTTACCAAATTTTCACTTTCCCCTGACAATAGGGTACATCCCTGTCCCTCCCTGTAAATGGCTACTCTCTTGGCCAGGTTAAATACACTTCCTATAACTTTCTTACCTTCTCTATCCACTTCAAATTCTCCTAAACTGATCGGAAAGGATCTGAGTTCTTGGTTATGCACTGAATCCTCCGACCTTTCAGCCACAAAAACGCAGCTGCACATGATCTTGGCTCCATATGCACTGATCAGTGGAAAAGATTTCCAGGCATAGGAAATTCCATACACCAATCCAATTACAATTAAGGTTAAAAGGAGGTAAACAATTTTCTTTCTCATAATACTGGAACATATGCAAAGACTAGATCATTTCTTCTTTACTTTTGGTAGTGAATTTCTCTGACTATATATTTTGGCTGCCATAAATAAAAGGAACTCAGCTTCCCAAATATAAGTTAAATTTAAAAGTTTTAAGGCTTAATTCAAGTTTCAAATGGTTCGTTATTTAGTGGATTTTTAAAAGAAAACAGCTACTAACCCCCATTGATCTTCATGGTTTCATTATTGAAAATGTGCACTATTCCATTGTCCAATTCAATTTCAATATCAAACATGATTTCAATATCACTGTCCGGCTTGCTGGTGAACTTTAAATAAAGCCTTTCATTTTTTTGAAAACGATGGTTTGTGGATAAAAAATCTACAATTTTTCTTTCCATTTGAAAGTTCTGGGTAAGGATGAATTTTTCATTGATGATATCACCAATTTCAAGAAATTCATTTTCATTTACCCTAATAGGCTTTTTATTGATCAACCTAATGGTTTTTAAAGTTTCTTCCGAAAAAGATGCTGCTGGACTACATGCATAAGCTGAATTTGAAAATAGAGAATTAAAATGGGGTTTTACATTGACTGTTAACTCTCTTAATCCCGAAACCCAAAATGCTTTGTAAAGTGTTTGATGAAAATAAAACCGGTTAGGGTCTACCAGAAAATTCCTGTCTGCCCTGAAAAGTGTCTCAGTGGAAAAGGTAGTGATAGTAAATTCCTGGTTTTCATAGACAGGATAACAACCACAGGGTCCATTACATTGATCCACACAGGAACTGATTGGGATAAATCCCAATAACAGGGCCATGAACAGTAAAGTCAGCCAATTTCTTTTCATCAATTTATCTTGGTAAGATTAACCAGGGAATTAAATTTAATTATTTAACTTTAATATTATCAGTAAGTTATGAAATGAATTATTTGGATTTGAATCTTTGAAAATTCCCTTTATGGTTAACAAAAAAAAAGATAGGAAGTTTAATTTTTTTTGATTTAATTTTCAAGCCAATTTCCACTTTTCATTCATTCTCTTCATCCTTCCAACTTCATCCTCACTTTTCATTCTTCACCCATCACTCTCCACTTATCACCCTCTTCTCTGTTATTCGCCCGGTTTTTTTATCCTTAATGATGATCTTTTTATCTTTGTTGGGTAATATTTCCTCCTTGATAAACCAATGGTCCTTATCGAATTCAGTATATACCGAAGGTTTGGTCAAGCCACTTTTCCCTCTCCAAACCGGTAGTTCAACTGGTTCCCATAATTTTGTCTTCGCTGATTTGTAGGCAGCATCGATGATGGCATTGACCACGTATCCATCATAAAAAGTCTCGCGGGGCTGGGTTCCATTTTCAAATGCTTCAAACATATCAATAAACATATTCGGATACCCGAGTTCATGGGCTTCATCACCCACAGGAAAAAGCCAGCCGGAGGCTGTTTCTGCCTTTTCTGCCACATAATCTGTCCCAGCACCGCTACTGAACATTTCAAAGCCCGTTCGAAGAAAGGAATTGATCCAAATGGTACCCTCAGTTCCCATTACCTCATCCCTAAGATCCATTCCCCCTCTGAAGGTCCATGAAACTTCAAATTGCCCGATGGCACCGTTTTCATATTTGACCAAGCCGATTGCATGATCTTCTGCATCAATGGGTTTTACCTGCGTATCCGCCCAACACATCACTTCCAATGGAAGTACATCTTTTCCTATGAAATTCCGTGCAATTTCAATACAATGGCAGCCTAAATCAACAATGGCACCTCCTCCTGCTTTTTCCAAATCCCAAAACCAATCAGAGTGGGGACCTGGATGGGTTTCTCTTGATTTTGCCCATAAAACACGTCCAATAGCACCTGATTCCACACTTTTTACAGATTTCAGGAATTTTGGCGTATAACATAAGTCTTCTAGGTATCCCGCAAAGACGCCTGCTTCTTCACAGGCCAGCGTTATTCTTAAAGCTTCATCCGCATTTCGACCAAGTGGTTTGGTACATAAAACGGGCTTCTTGTGTTTGACGCATAACATGACGGCTTGCTCATGAACATAATTCGGCAGGGCAATAACTACCATATCCGTTTCCGGATGGGAAATGGCCTCTTCCATATTGGTAGTATAGTATTCCACCTGGTAATCTTTTGCAAATCTTTTGGCAGTCTCTTCCCTACGTGCATAAACCACTTTCACCGGATCTTTTCCACGCCTTCCAATCAAGGATTCCGCATAAAACCTGCCGATAAAACCACCGCCTAAAATACATATCTTAATCATAATTCAACTTTTAAATAGTTTTTTGACTTCATTGTAATTGATTTGATGGGCTTTAACTGCACCAAACTTTACCGAAGTATTTTCTTCTAAGCATTGTTCGATGACCAGATGAGCTTTGATACCCAGTTTTTTCACTTCCTCTGCAAATCTGATATAGTCAATGTCACCCTGTGGTTCAAAAGTCTCTGTCCAAATACCATCTTTGGATTGCCTTAAATGAAAAGAAACAATCCTGTTAGAATACATTTTTAGGGTATCAAATACCGCCCATTGGGAATTTTCTGAACCTCTGTACATCCAATGGACATCCATACAGAAATGAAGGTTATCGGGATCTGTATTTTGTAAAACATGATGAAATTCCCTAGCCCCGGCTTTTAGCTCCACGTCATGTGTATGGTAAGCCAGTTTCATTCCCATCTTATTAAGTTCCTTCCCTAATTTGTCCAAATGGGAACTCTGACAAAATAATTGATCATCGTTTTTTAATGGTCCACCTCCCCATTGGATAGGATTGGGGTTAGTGACCACGATATTACAACCTAATTGTCTGGCCTCTTCCGCAATATCCATGATGTCAGATATTGATTTTTTGGCTTCTTCTTTTTCATGGAAACTTTTTCCTACGTAAATAGAAGGGATTTGAATTTTGTGTTTTTCCAGATAAGGTGCTAATTCCTTTATTTGTGCAACGTCCCTGATGGAGGGTTCCAATCCTGGTATTTTGGTTTTTGCAAATTCAGCCAAGCAATCATTCCAATTTTCTCCCCATTTTTTTCCAGCTCTTTGATAAAAGGTCATCCAATTATACTCATTGGCTGAAATGGGAAAGTCATGTTCAATAAACTTGAGTTTAAATGCTGAAACAGCCAAAGTTACCAATGGAAGAATGCCAATAAAATGCCTTCTGTCCATCATTCTATTTAACATTCAAAGTGATTTCAGCTTCTTTTTTCAGGAAGTCAGCATGGGTGACCTCTTTTTTGCCACTTTGTAAAATGGCTTGGTCTGGGACCATTTGAACAGGGGTTATACAGGAGGTATGTTTTTCTCTGAAAGGGACATTATAGGATAAATTGTAGGCAGATATGACAGACCACCGGGGACTATCCGATAAATTGGCTTCAGATCGGTGCAGTATATTAGGATGAAAGAAAAGGACATCACCCGCCTTTAATTCACAATATACCAACTCGGAGAATTTTTCAGCCTCTTTTACAAAATCAGGGTCTGCACCTTGTTGTTCTCCCACAAAACTATGCTCAAATCGCTGCATTTTATGGGTTCCCTTCAATACCTGGAGACATCCGTTTTCCTGGTTAGCATCTGTTAGGGCCACCATTACTGAAATCATCGCCTCTGGATATAGAAATCCGTTTTTATACCAATAGCCGTAGTCTTGGTGCCATTCCCATGCCCCACCTACTTTAGGTTGCTTTTGCATGACTTTGGAATGGAAATGACACACTTCCCCTGGGCCCAATAAATCCTGAACAGATTGAACCATTCTTTTGCACCGGGACATAAGACCGAAGGAATCGTCCCCTGCAGTAAACCAGAGGGTTAATTTAGTTTTCTTTCCTTCCTGGTCATTCAGGTCAAAAGAATTGCCTGTAACTGTATCATCTATGGCAACACTATATAAAAGGGAAATTTCTTCCGGACTAAACATTTGTCTGACCATCAGGAAGCCATCATTTTTATAGGCTTTAATCAGTTCTTTTTTCATGATGGGTTGTTTTGGGTTAAAGTAGGTAAAATTTTGACCAGCTTATTTTTCAGGAAAAAGACTTATGGTATAATGGCTTAAGTTATCCAATTCATCTGAATATGAAAAGGATTTTTACAGGACTTTTCTGCAGTTTTTGAAAGAGTTTTTTACGGTATTATTGCTAACTTGGACAATTGTTTTGTTCTAATTCTAAAGCCTTCTATGAAAGCAGTAGTCCGTTACCGATACGGGTCACCGGAACAAATCCGGATCGAAAATATGCCCAAACCTGTTCCTGGGCCTGATCAGGTTTTGATCAGGGTCCGGGCAACTACTATCAATAGGACAGACTGTGGGGTTCTTAGTGGTGCCCCATACATTTTCAGATTTTTTGTAGGCTGGCCAAAGCCAAGGACTCCCATTTTGGGGACTGATTTTGCAGGAGTGGTGGAAGAAGTTGGAAGCAAAGTTTCCAAATTCAAGGTAGGGGATAAAGTTTGGGGCTTTGATGATAACGGTCTGCCTTCACAGGCCGAATATTTGGCATATGGAGAGGATAAAAATATTTTGGGAATTCCAGAAGGGGTTTCTTTTAAAGAGGCGGCAGCATGCGCAGAAGGAGCCCATTATGCAGTGAATTTCCTAAAATATGTGAAGCTAAACCCCGAATCGAATGTGCTAGTTAACGGAGCCACCGGAGGTATTGGTTCCGCTTTGGTTCAATTACTCAAATATCAGGGTGTGAAAGTTACTGCAACAGCCAATACCAAAAATATGGAGTTGATTGGTTCAATGGGACTGGATCGGGTAATCAATTATGAAAAAGAGGATTTTACCAAGTTAGGAGAAACGTTTGAGGTAATTTTTGATGCTGTAGGTAAAAGCACTTTTGGAAAATGTAAAGCAATTATGAAAGAAAATGGGTTTTACTTATCTTCAGAATTGGGCGATGGGATAGAAAACCTTTATTTGCCTTTTTTTACAAAATTAAAAGGAGGAAAAAGGGTCTTATTCCCTATGCCTAACAATATTAAAGGAAGTATGAATCATATTCAGAAAATAATTCTCGAAGGTAAATTCCGCCCAATCATTGAAAGAAGTTTTTCGCTGGAGGAAGCCAGAGAAGCTTATGGTTATGTTTCCTCTGG
The DNA here is from genome assembly GCF_042683085.1 of Shivajiella indica. Taxonomy (NCBI): domain Bacteria; kingdom Pseudomonadati; phylum Bacteroidota; class Cytophagia; order Cytophagales; family Cyclobacteriaceae; genus Shivajiella; species Shivajiella indica. The sequence goes on from NZ_JBHUIV010000020.1 coordinate 464,559, forward strand.
AAGAAAAACAGGTAATGTGGTCTTTGAAATTGATTGATAAATTAAGCTTTATGTATTTGATTTTCAATGCCTAATAATTTTAAAATAGTTCTTGGAATTGCTTTGATTTGGCATTTTACTTTTGCTGTAAAAGCTCAGGAACCATCAGCTTCTTTTGCTGATCTTGTTCCTTTTGTTACGACTCCTTGGGAAGTGGTAGAGGCAATGCTTCAAATAGCAGAAGTGGATTCTAGTGATATGATTATTGATCTTGGTTCCGGAGATGGGAGAATTCCCATTCGGTCAGCCGTACTTTTTGGAACAAGGGGAATAGGTGTTGAAATAGATGCTGACTTAGTTGAGGAAGCAAAAGCAATGGCGAAAAGGGAGGGGGTCTCTCACTTGGTAGATTTTGTACAGGGGGATTTGTTTGAAATGGACTTTTCTGAAGCTACGGTATTGACCCTTTACTTATTTCCGGACATCAATTTAAAATTGAGAACTAAGATTTTGAAAATGAAATCAGGTACCCGGATTGTTTCCCACCGCTTTGATATGGGAGATTGGAAACCGGAAAAATCGGAAAAAATCATGCTACCTAATGGAAAAGAGCATTTGATTTATTTGTGGAGAATCCCATAGAAATTACAAATGAAAAATTACAAATTACAAATTACAAAAATCTAAAATCTAAAATCCAAAATCCAAGATTGAAATATTAAAAGTTTAAAACCGAAATTTCACTATCCTTGCATTCTGGCTCGAAATATTTTTTTATGGATTGGTTTTCTCTTTAAATATTACATTTTCAAATATTTTTTCTTCCTTTTGAATTTAAAAATTGAATAAATCCGATTTGTCTTCGATTCTCTCTTAAAATTTTTTAAATTAATGATTTCCAATAAGTTTGGAAAAAAATTTTCAATTCACAGGGAGATTCCAATATAAAATATTTAAACATGACCATATCATTTACACTTAACGGCCAGCAAGTTACCTTAACAGCTGAAGAAGGATCAAACCTTCTTTGGACTTTAAGGGAAAGACTGAAATTAACAGGGACGAAATATGGATGCGGGGTGGCACTCTGCGGAGCCTGCACTGTCCATTTGGATGGTCAACCCATTCGATCCTGTGTAACACCCTTAAGTGTGGTTGAAGGAAAAAGTGTAACAACTATTGAAGGATTATCAGATAAGAGGGATCATCCCCTTCAGAAGGCATGGATTGAAGAGCAGGTTCCTCAGTGCGGTTACTGCCAATCAGGGCAGATTATGCAGGCAGCTGCTCTGCTTCAAAATAACCCCAACCCAACAAGGGAAGAGATCATTCAACATATGAATAGTGTCCTGTGCCGATGTGGTACCTATTTAAGAATTTTGAAAGCGATAGAAAAAACCGTCCAAAAAGCCTGATTATGGAAAAGCAAAAAATAGGAACAGCTATTTCAAGAAGAAATTTCCTCAAGACCGGTGGTGGAATCACCTTTCTTATAGCATCTATCGGTCTTCCTGCTGTAGTATTTAAATCAAAAGAAGGGGAAAATAAACAGATTTCAGCATGGGTTCACCTGGCTTCGGATGGAACAGTGACCATCTATAATCCTGCTTCGGAAATGGGGCAGGGTACCATGACTGCTTTGGCAGCCATTTTTGCAGAAGAAATGGATGCGGATTGGTCTAAGGTGAAAATTGAGGATGCTCCGGTACAACCTGAAATTTATGGTATTGGATGGGGAGGAGAAAGGGGAGGATCCATGTTGACAGTAGGTAGCAGGTCTGTCAGTGGCCACTATCAGAATCTCCGTCAATCAGGAGCACAGGCAAGGTTTGTTTTGTTGGAAAGTGTTGCGCAGAAATGGGGAGTAAATAAGAGTGAACTCACCACAGATAATGGAGTTGTTTTCCATCCAAAAAGCAATAGAAAAATACCTTATGGGGAAATCGTAGCTTTTGTTAAAATTCCAGATCAAATCCCTGATATACCGGATAATCAATTGAAGAATCCCAAAGATTTCAAGTTGATCGGTAAGGATTACCAACGCTATGATGTCCCGCCCAAAGTTGATGGATCAGCCATTTATTCCGGCGATATACATATCGATGGAATGGTTTATGGTGCAATTTCCCGTTCTCCGGTAAATGGGACTAAGCCTTCTCTAAAAAATGAAGCAGAGATCAGAAAAATGCAAGACGTATTGGACCTTGTTCATTTAGATCATGGAATTGGAGTGATTGCCAATAGCATGGAGTCTGCACTTAAAGTCAAAGGGATGTTGGATATTGAATGGATCGGTGATGCAAATGCCTCCAATCACAATAGTGAAGATGCTTATAAAGATTATGAGGCCTTGGCATTATCCGATAGTACTGGAAGTATGATTGCCCAATCAGGGGATCTTAGTCGGGAACTTCCAGATTCCCAGAAACAAATTAGAGCAGATTATAAGAATGATTATGTCTATCATGCCCAAATGGAGCCTTTGAATGCCATTGCCCATGTGAAAAATGGAGAGACGGAGGTTTGGGTAGGAACACAGGCTTCGGATGGAACCCGTAGAGATGTATCCAACCATTTGGGTATAGATTTTAATTCGGTTAATCTCCATACCCATTACCTTGGGGGAGGTTTCGGAAGAAGATCCATGACGGATTTTGTATTGGAGGCAGTGGATCTTTCCAAAGCAATGAAAAAACCGGTCAAATTACAATGGACCCGTGAAGATGATCTACAATTTGGAGCATTCAGACCGATTTCATTACAAAAATTGGAAGCAGGAATCAATGGCCAGGGTCAAATTACTGCCTGGAAGCACTTGGTCATTGGAACCGGTGGAGGATTATTGGGTTCAGGAGCAGATATTCCCTTTTATGATATTCCCAATAAGCATATAGAAGTCCGAAATATTGATCATGGGGTGCGAACTAAACATTGGCGAGCGGTGGGACATGGACCTAATAAGTTTGCCATAGAGACATTTCTGGATGAAATCGCTTTAGAACTCAAAAAAGACCCCTATCAATTGAGAAGAGAACTGATGAAAAACCATCCCAGAGCTTTGAAGGTATTGGATAAAGTCGCGGAGATGTCCAACTGGGGTTCTCCGGTACCTGAAGGGAGGGCAAGGGGAATTGCTTTTGCCGAACGAAGCGGTTCCTTAGCTGCGGGTGTGTGTGAAATTTCTGTAAACCAGAATACCGGAAAGATAAAAGTTCATAAAATATGGGGTTCACTGGACGGTGGAGTAGTGGTTCATCCTGAAAATGCCAAATATCAAATGGAAGGTGCTTTGGTGATGGGTTTGAGCAGTGTTTTGTTTGAAAAGATCACCTTCAGAGAAGGAAAAGTGGAGCAGAATAACTTTTATGATTATCCCATATTGAGAATGGAAGATGCTCCTGAGGAAATCCATTTGGAGATTATTCCTTCTCAGGAAAAACCCACAGGAATTGGAGAAGCCGGTTTGCCCTTTATGGGCGCAATTGTGTCCAATGCTTTTGCTGCCCTAACAGGAAAAAGGTTAAGGCATATGCCTTTTTCCCCTGATAAGGTCAGAAAACTAATGACCTGATTTTTTCTACTTGAACAGCTTTTTACTTTACAATGATTATAGCCCCCCAAAAGGGAGTCTTAGCCTAAATTTTTTTTGATTGATATAGAATTTTTGATAAGTGGGCAATAGCTTATTTTATCAAATGCTATATTTATAGAACTAAATTCTTGAATTTAGTATTTTATCCATTGATTAATTCACCTAACCTAATGATTGCCCTCCTATGCCCTTGGATTTAAAAGTTTTAAAAAGATTGTTGGAAAACTACTTTACTTTAATCCTGATCGTACCCATTTTATTTATTTTTTTCTCTTGTAATCAACAAAAAAAACTTCCACCAGCTGATGAAGGAAACGGTGGGCTTTTTTTACCGGATGGGTTTGAAGCACTTGTTGTAGTGGACAGTATCGGTAGGGCCAGGCATATGGCTGTATGTGAGACCGGGGATATTTATGTCAAACTTAGAGTTCCTGATCAGGAAGGTCGGGGGCTTGTAGCCTTGAGAGATTCAGACAATGATGGGAAGGCAGATGTAAAAGAGTATTTTGGAGGTTATCCAGACACCGGCAATTATGGAACGGCCATGCGGATTTATAATGGCTATCTTTATTTCAGTACTGCAGGAGAGGTTTATAGGTATAAAATGGACCCCAAAAATTTATTACCAATTGGTGAACCTGAACTTATTGTCGTGGATGATTATAAAAATGCAAAATATGGATATGAGCATATTGCAAAACCGATAGCCTTTGACCAGAATGGGAATATGTATGTGTCTTTTGGTTCTCCTGGGGATATTTGTCAGGAATTTAACCGAAGACCGGGAACACCTGGTATGGAGCCCTGTCCACAGTTGGAGTGGCATGCCGGGATATGGAAATTTGATGCCAATAAGTTAAACCAAACCCAGGAAATGGGGCAAAGGTATGCTACCGGAATCAGGTCTGTGGTGGCTATGGATTGGAATAAGGAAGAAAATGAATTGTACGTAGTCCAACATGGTAGGGATGATTTGAATAAATCCTGGCCCCAATATTTCTCTCCATGGCAAAGTGCAATTTTACCTTCAGAAGAATTTTTCATGGTAAAAGAAGGTACCGATGGCGGCTGGCCCTATTATTACTATGACCATATTGAGGGAAAGAAGAAACTAAACCCTGAATACGGGGGTGATGGAAAAATTCAGGGAGATGCCCATTTGGTAGAACAGCCTTTAATTGCATTTCCTGGGCATTTTGCTCCCAATGACCTTCATTTTTACAGAGGGGACCAATTTCCTGAAAGGTACAAGAACGGAGCTTTTGTGGCATTCCATGGATCTACTATAAGAGGCCCATATCCTCAGGGAGGGTATTTTGTAGCCTTCGTCCCATTCGATAATGGTAAACCTTCAGGGCCATGGGAAGTGTTTGCAGATGGATTTGCAGGATTGGATACCATTGTCAATACAGGGGATGCACTTGCCAGACCAATGGGCATTGCCATGGGGCCAGATGGCTCACTCTATGTATCTGAAAGTGTTAAGGGTAAGATTTGGAGGATCATGTATAAAGGGAAAAAGTCTGATTTTGGGGATGCTTCTTTGCTGAAATTGGAAGAAAGAAAAAAGACTAGAACCAATATCAAGGATCCGGATGAAATCCTGGATAATGTAGAAATTGAAATGGTGGAAACAGGAGAAAAAATTTACAATTTATATTGCAGCACCTGTCACCAAAGAGATGGAAAAGGTGATGGCAACCGTTTTCCACCAATAGCAGAATCTAAAACGGTCAATGGGAGAAATAAAGCCTTAATTGAACTCATCTTAAAAGGGATGGAAGGACCCGTAACCATACAGGGTCTGGATTACAATGGAGTGATGCCCGCTCATGATTTTTTGAGCAATGCGGAAATATCATCTTTGCTTACCTATATCAGGAAAAATTTTGGCAATGATGCCCAAAGTATTTCTGCCCTTGAGGTGGGAAAAGTAAGAGAAGAATTAGTTACTAAATAACCCAATGAGATCCAGAGGTATCCAATTGTATTTATTTATTTTGTGTGGGCTAGTCTTTCTATCCTTTACCTACCCTTCGGTTTTCTCTTTAAAGGTTGAGAAACAACATCATGAAGCGGTATATAAAGTCAATAAATTGGAAGGTGAGTTAGTGATTGATGCGGATTGGGATAAAGTTCAATGGCAAAAGGCTGAAGTCCTCCAAATTTTAAATAATATGGGGCAGGAACCTGGTTTTTCCCCAAAAACCAAAGCGAAATTATTATACGATGAGGATTATTTGTACGGAATTTTTCAGGTGGAGGATAAGTATGTACAGAGTGTAGTGGAAGAGATCAACGGAACTGTTTATACCGACTCTTGTGTGGAATTCTTTTTTTCCCCAAACCAGAAATTCCCACTTCATTATTTCAACCTGGAAATAAACGCTGGGGGTAAAGCCCTGATGCAATTTTCGACTGATCCCCACAAAAAGTTCAATTATATTTTACCCTCAGATGTTGGGAAAATCGAAATTGCCCATTCCCTTCCAAAAAAGATATTTCCAGAGATTGTGGATGAAGTTGCCTGGACTATAGAATTTAAAATTCCTTTGAGGATGTTATCAGATTATTCAGAACTAACACCTCCTAAACCTGGTGTAATCTGGAAAGGAAATTTTTACAAAACTGCTACCAATACCAGTAATCCTCACTATATCACTTGGTCATTTATAGACCGACCCAAACCGGACTTTCATTTGCCCCAATTTTTCGGTTCTCTGGTTTTTCAATGATTTAATCCTTTTTGATTCTTCAATGCGGATTTAAGCATTAAGGGAATTGATTATTTTTTATCAAAATATAATTATGATAATAATGTAATTATTGTGTAAATGGCCTTATTGTTAGTGCAATGGTTTGCTGAATGTTTTAAAAAAAATTAGATTTAAAAAATTTAATTTCAAGATATAATTTCAATTTGGCCTATCTGCCAATCCTTTGATTTTCACAAAAGACAATACATATGATCAATAGAAGAACGCTATTAAAAAGGCTTTCCGCATTACCTTTAGTAGGTGCCTTTGTGGGAACAGGGATTCCAATTTCCTCAGGTTTATCTCAACCTATTTCTCTTCCCAAAAGGGATCTGATCAAAGAGTTAGGATTAAGGACTTTCATTAATGCTGCAGGAACTTACACGGCAATGACCGCTTCTTTAATGCCTGATGAGGTAATGGAAACCATTCAGGCATCTTCAAAGGAATTTATCATGTTGGATGAGGTTCAGGATAAGGTAGGAGAAAAAATAGCTGCACTTTGTCATGCAGAGGCTGCAACTGTTACTTCTGGATGTTGGTCTGCTATGGTTTTGGGGCTTGCAGGGGTATTGACAGGAACAGATAAGGAAAAAATTGCCCAACTCCCTAATCTTAAAGGGATGAAATCCCAGGTAATTGTACAAAAAACCCATAATGTGGCTTATGTGCATGCTTTGACCAATACCGGAGTGCAATTGGTAGAAGTGGAAACTGTTGAAGATGTGGAAAGAGCCATTAATGAGCAAACTGCGATGTTATGGTTTTTGAATTATACCGCACCTGAGGGAAAAATCCAGCATGAACAATGGGTAGCCTTAGGGAAAAAACATAATATCCCTACCATGATAGATATTGCAGCCGATGTACCCCCTGTTGAAAATCTTTGGAAGTACAATGATATGGGCTTTGACCTTGTCTGTATATCAGGAGGCAAGGCAATGAAGGGTCCTCAAAGTGCAGGGATTCTAATGGGAAGAAAACATATCATTGAGGCAGCAAGGTTGAGTGCGCCACCAAGAGGAAATACCATTGGAAGGGGGATGAAAGTCAATAAGGAAGAAATACTTGGAATGTATGTGGCTTTGGAAAAATACATCAATACAGACCATGAAAAAGAATGGAAATCCTGGGAAAATAAGGTGGCTTATATAGCAGATATTGTCAATAAAGTTGATGCTGTAACTACTTCAGTATCTGTGCCACCGGTGGCCAATCATACACCATTTCTCAAAATTTCCTGGGACCCAAAAGTGATCAATTTAAACAGGATACAACTTCAGGAAAAACTCAGATTTGGAGATCCCTCGATTGAGGTTGTTGGATTTGGAGAACATGAAATAAGTCTGACCGTTTTTATGTTGAGACCCGATGAAGAAAAAATTGTCGCCAAAAGAATACAAGAAGAGTTAAAAGCTGCTAAAATTTAATAATTAACCCGGTATTATGAAGAGAGTTTCATCAAAAATAGTATTGTTTTTTTTGTTAATCGGAAGTGTTTATGGCCAAAATTATCAGATGGTAATCAAGGGAGGACATCTGATTGACCCCAAGAACAATATCAATGAGCAGATGGATATTGCCATTGAAGATGGTAAGGTTGTTAAAGTTGCCAAGAACATTGACACCTCAGGTGCAAAGCAAGTGGTGAAGGCGGATGGTTTACTGGTAGTTCCAGGTTTAATTGATATCCACGGACATAATTTTTATGGCACAAGACCAAATAGTTATCTTAGTGATGGTTTGGTGGCCGTTGATCCTGATAGTTTTACCTTCAGGACAGGTGTGACTACGATTGTGGATTGTGGTGGACCGGGATGGAAAAATTTCCATATTTTCAAACAGAACATTATCGATCATTCGAAAACCAGGGTTTTGGCCTTTATGAATATTGTAGGGGAAGGTATGCGGGGAGGAGCTTATGAACAGGATACCTCAGATATGAATGCAGGCCTCACGGCACAAACTGCTTTGAATTTCAAGGAACATGTGGTGGGATTTAAAGTTGCCCATTATGCTAAAAGGGATTGGATTCCTGTGGATCGGGCAGTGGAGGCCGGAAATATTGCGAACATGCCAGTAATCATTGATTTTGGAGGATCCATGGCCTTTGCTCCCTTGAGGCTTCGGGAATTGTTTTTCGATCATTTAAGACCCGGGGATATCTATACCCATGTATTTGCAGAATTGGGAGGTGCGAGGGAACCTGTTGTGGATTATGAGACCCGTCAATTCAAACCATTTGTCAGGGAAGCTCAAGAGCGGGGTATTATCTTTGATGTAGGATATGGAGGGGCAAGTTTTGATTTCAGGCAGGCCATTCCTTCATTGGAGGCCGGTTTCTTTCCAAATACCATCAGTACTGATTTACATAAGGGAAGTATGAATGCAGCAATGAAGGATATGCTGAATGTGATGAGTACCTTTATGGCCATGGGAATGGAAGTTCCTGAAATTATTAAAGCAAGTACCTGGTCTCCTGCCAAAGCTATTAAAAGAGAAGAATTAGGGCACCTATCTGAAGGTGCCATTGCTGATGTAGCGCTAATTCATGTTAGGGAAGGTAAATTTGGAGTCTGGGACAAAAACGGTTACAAACTGGAAACCAATAGGCGCTTTGAAAGTGAAATGACCATTAAAGATGGAGAAATTGTCTACAGTGTGAATGGTTTAAGTGAGCCGGTGGTTCTTAAATAACCGAATCCTACTTCTTATATGTAAGCGATGCAGTCCATTTCTACCAAAGAATCTCCAGGTACTCCCCCGTAAGTTGCTACAGTAGTCCTTACAGGAGGTTTTTTTCCAAATCTTCCTTTATATACCTCATTCATGCCCTTATAATCATTGAGGTCATGGAGGTAGACATTCACTTTCAACACCTTTTCCATGGAAGAGCCTGCTTTGATCAGTTCTTTTTCCAGTTCTTTAAGCACATGGTCAGTGTGGGCCTTTATATCCCCATCAAAATGGGCACCTTTTCCAGCCACAAAAACCATATTCCCAAGTTTGGTAGAGCCTGAAAACAAAGGTATGTCCTGATCTTGGACGACATTAAATACTTCTTTTTCAGGAGTATTGTCAGTTTCAGCTTTGGCTACCATTCCTATTCCTGCAAAACCTGCAATCGATGCAATCATTTTTTTTAATGAGGTTCTTCTTTTAAGCTTTTCCATATTTATTGGCTGATTTTAAATTTTATCTTACAACCATTGAATATATGGTTTTGAGTGATTTACTGCAAATTAATGAGAAGTCTAAATCATGTTTTTGAAAGTCTAAATTTATTTTTTCCATGTTCGGAAAATTCTTTGTTTTAATTTTTATTTGGTATCAAGGTTTTTCCAGAATACTGACTATAGGTGAATATTCCTTATCTTAAGCATATCATTGACACCTAAAAAATCATCTTAACTATGTACCGACAAATCCTGAGCATATTACTTGTAATTTTTAGTGGATCATGTTCCAATAAATCCAATGATCAACAGTCCTCTGAATTGCATAATGCAGCAACTGATGACATATATGTTTCAAGTCCTTTTACCCAAAACAGTGAGTTCACCAATGGAATTGAAGGACCCGCAGTTGATTCAAAAGGAATATTGTATGTGGTCAATTTTGAAAAAGAGGGTACTATTGGTCAGGTAAATCAGGACGGGTTTGCCTCTTTATTTGTGGATTTGCCAGAGGGCAGTACCGGAAACGGAATACGTTTCGATAGTAAAGGCAATATGTTGGTTGCTGACTATACTGGGCATAATATCCTAAAGGTGGATATGGATACCAAGGTCATCTCTGTATATGTCCATAATAGTGACATGAACCAACCGAATGACATTGCCATCATGGATAATGATATTCTTTTTGCAAGTGATCCGGACTGGAAAAACAGTACTGGTCAGTTATGGAGAATTGATACAGATGGGAGTACCTTCCTTTTGGAAAAGGATATGGGTACCACAAATGGCATAGAGGTGAGTCCAGATAACCGCAGGCTTTATGTCAATGAGTCTGTTCAAAGAAATGTTTGGGTGTATGACTTAACTGAAAAAGGAGAAATCAGCAATAAAAGGCTTTTGATCCAATTCGATGATTTTGGAATGGATGGAATGAGATCCGACCGTAGCGGTAACCTTTACATTACCAGACATGGCAAAGGTACAGTCGTTAAAGTTTCTCCTGAGGGAGAAATTTTGCAGGAGGTTCCTCTTTCAGGTAAAAAACCTTCCAATATTGCTTTCGGAGGTAAAGATGGAAAAACAGCCTTTGTAACTTTGCAGGATAATGGAAATGTTGATGTTTTCAGGGTGGATGTTCCCGGTAGGGAGTTTAAAAAATGAAAATAATTAGGGTAGTGCAGTCAATGAATTGGCCTTTGTGTATATGGTGGGTTTTAGGTCTGGATTTTTATTAGGATAAGGAAATTACTTTTTTGATTTCCTGCTTATTAGAAAAAATCAAGAATAATAAGCTAATACAATTTCAAATCAAAAAAGCCTTAATTGATTCCCATTTACTTCTTTCCAAACGATAAACAGAACATTCATCATCTCCGAATTTCCTGTATTCTACAAATTCAAAGCCGAACCTTTGATAAAAGCGTATGGCCCTTGTATTGATAGTTAGGGGATCTATCAGAATCGCTTCCACAGTTTTGTTGGAAAAACAAATGTCGATTGCCTTTTGCATCATCACAGTTCCATAACCCTTTCCAATATCTTTGGCTTCACCAATCCAAATATCTATGGCTCGGAAGTTTTTTTCAACCTCACCCCAATAATGACTTTCCTCCTTATAGGGGTCGATAATTTGGATAAATCCGATCGGTCTTCCATTCAGTTCAGCCATCAGTTGCATTCTCCAATCAGGGTTTCTTCCAAGTTCAATTTCCCAATCCCATTTATCATTGGGATCAGCAAAAATATTATGCTCCTGTTGGTCCCAGTAATTGAGCAATTCGATGTCCTCAGGCTGGGCCTTCCTTAAGATGATGTCAACAGCTGACCTCTTCATTTTTTGCCTGCTTTGATTTTATTCTCTTCTACCCGGAATTGGACTATATCGGAAATCAAATCATAAGGGATAGGTTTATCCAAGGAAAATTGTAATGTTCCTTTACCTGTTTTAAATGGTTCAACTTCTTTTTTAAAGGCTTCCATTCCGGAAGGAGCGGGATAAAACCCGATGTGTTTTTTATAGGCTGCGAAATGGACAAGATTTCCAAACAGTTTAAAGGTTGGAATACCATAATTGATGGATTCCGTGGCTTCAGGAGCAGCTTCCCTGACCGTTTCTTTTATTTTTTGTAAAATTCTTCTGGTCTCACCATCAAAAGCATTGATGTATTCTTCTATGGTTTTGAAATTGCGTTTTTCCATATGCATTGTTTCATGCCTTCTTCCAAGTCTGTTGCCTTTAGTCCATAAGCCTTCTCTATTTTGGAAGAATCGAAACAGTAATCCTGATCCAATTGATACCTCAACTCTTTGACTTCTTTTAAGATGGAAATAAATAGGCCTAATATCCATACCATAAAGCCGGGTAAAACAGCAATTTTATTGGAAGTGCCTAAATGCTTGGCAAGGATATTGACCACTTCCTGCGCGCTTGGATATATCTTGGAAGTGGGAAGATGCCAAACCTGGTTCCATGCTGATTCATATTGGGCCAAATAGGCTGTGGCATAAGCTGCATCAGGGATATAGGTAAATGAATGTTTTTTGTCTTTATTGTAAAGCCATTGGGCTGTTTTTCCTGTCTTCATCCTGTTGATCACAGACTCGTGCAGTAAACTCAGTTTTGCGTTGGGACCATAAAAATCTGCCGCCCTTACAATCATACCTGTTATTCGGCTTTCTTTTATTTCCTCCAACAGCAATCCAGCAATTTGAGCCCTTACTTTTCCTTTTCTGCTCAATGGATTTACCGGGCTATTTTCTGTTAAATGGCCTACATGGGAAGGATCATAACAATACATGTTGTCAAAGAATACCAGTTTTGCTTTTTCAATTCTACAGGCATTTAATACATTTTTCATGATTATGGGCCATTGTTCTTCCCAAATTTTGGATTTATAGGGAATTCCTGCTACCAAATAAACCACTTCTGAACCTTTTACCGCTTCCATTACCTCAGCTTCTTTCAGTAAATCAGCTCTGAACAATTCGTCTGAATCGTTAACTTTTTGTGGATTTCTACTTACCAACCTGATGTGGGTAGTATAAGCATTCAACTCTTTGGCCAAAGCCATTCCAATATTGCCTGTTGAACCGAGGATGGTATGTAATGTACTGTTAGCCATATCTTTTTGATTTTAAGTTACAAAAAAATCAAAAACCAAGTTACAAAATCCAAAATCAAAATATCTGGGAACCTCCACTAGATAAATTTAGAAATTATAGACCTGACAGGTTTCTGAAACCTAACAGTTCTATAATAAAAGTAATTATTCAGACCTATACACTATTTTTCCTCCCACCACAGTCATGGCCACTTTGGTCTGAAGGATTTCATTTTCGGGAATTTCCATAATGTTCCTATCAAAAATGGTGAAATCTGCTGCTTTCCCTATCTGGATGGAACCTTTGAAATCTTCTTCAAATTCAGCATATGCTCCATCTAGGGTATAGGATTTAAGTGCCTGTTCCCTGGTCATTTTCTGATCTGGTTCATTGCCTCCTTCTGGAGTCATCTTTAGGGTTTTTCTGGTCACAGAAGCGTAGAAAGAGGGGATGGGATCTAATGGTTCCACTGGGGCATCTGTTCCATTGGAAATGACCGCCCCGGATTGCAATAGTTTTTGCCAGACATAGGCTCCATCTTTGATCCTTTTAGCGCCTAATCTGCCTATAGCCCAGGGCCTGTCTGAACTCAAATGAATGGCCTGAATGGCAGCGATTACCCCCATTTCCCCAAATCTGCTGATGTCATCAGGGTGTAAGTGCTGGGCATGTTCGATACGGAACCTATGGTCAGTTACTTGAGGATATTTAGCAAATGCCGTTTCATATCGATCCAGAACTTCCCTATTGGTGCGGTCTCCTATGGCATGGGAACATACCTGAAAACCCAATTCCAATCCTTTTTCTGAAACTTCACTTACAAGCACCATAGGCATGGTTTCATGTCCTCTATGGCCCGGTTTGTCCTCATAGTCTTCCAACAACCAGGCTCCCCATGGTCCCAAAGCCCCATCCATATTCAGTTTGATCGATCGTACGGTCACCATATGCTCCGGATCGATCATAGGGCCTTTTTTATACCATTCTTCTAAAAGCTGAGGCTGTCTACTGGACAACATGATGTACATCCTTGCAGTCAATTTTCCTTCAGTTTTAAACTTATCAAGCAGGTCTATTACATCCTGCCCGCTTCCTGCGTCATGAAAGGAGGTAATGCCTTTTTCGGCCAGTTCCTGTAAAGCCAATTCCAGGGCTTTTTCTCTTCTTTCCGGTGTATCTTCCGGTATCAGTTTTCTTACCAGCCCTGACGCTGTTTCCACCAATATACCGGTTGGATTGCCCAGATCATCCCTTAACACCTCACCTCCTTCTACTTCCTGAATTGGATTTTCATTGCCAAGCGGAGTAATTCCTGCCAGTTCCATAGCCTTTTGATTGACAAAAGAGGCATGTCCTGAAGCATGGGCAAGAAAAACCGGGTTATTGGGTGTGACAGCACTGAGTTGTTCATGGGTCTGAAATCCTTTTATGGTTTTATCCGGCATTTTCAACCATTTGTCCTGGTGCCATCCCCTTCCTGTTATCCATTCTCCAGGTTCGGCTTTTGCAGCCGCTTCTGCCACCTTTTCTATCAGTTCATCATAGGTTTGTACATACATCAAATCGATGTCCAATTTATTATATCCAATTCCCATCAGATGCGCATGGGATTCTATAAAACCGGGAGTCATAGTTTTTCCCACTAGGTCTATGACTTCTGTATGCTTTCCAATGAAGGCATCGATTTCTGATTTCGTACCCACTGCTTGTATCATCCCGTCTTTGACTGCAACAGCTTCGGTTTTTGGATTGGCTTCGTCTACGGTGTAAACTATCCCATTGATATAAACCTGGTCAGCAGGATTTTTTGGACCTGAATTACAGGAAAAGAGGAGTAATCCAAGAAGTCCAATAATGTATATTTTTTTCATAAATGATAATGCTCTGTTCCAAAACTAGGAGATATAATCAAAAGTTACATAACCATTGATGTAATTTGGTGAGTGGCTTTTTTTTGATATTAAACCTGCTGTTTTGGTCATTCTAAGTCCATAAATAGTTCTAACTTTCAACAAATGTATTGTATTGGTAATGCCAGGTTTTTCATTTAAGGAAAATACAATTTAGAATTCTAAAATCCCTTGATTTTTGGATTCAAATAGGGGTAATCACCTTTTCAGTTTTCTTTATAAAAGAAGAACCAAAAATCTTAACTTGTAGGGATTTTACAAATAACCATGCAGGCTACGGATCAAAAGGTTTTTTCTGCCATCAAAAAAGGAGATGTTTCCACATTCGAGATGCTGTTCAAAACCCATTACCCCGCACTTTGCCGGTATGCCACTGCTTACCTTAACGATCCGGATGATGCCGAGGAGGTAGTTCAGTCCACTTTTATAGGCTTTTGGGAAAAGAGGGCAAACATCCGTATTGATTCTTCCCTAAAAGCTTATCTTTATAGATCTGTCAGAAATGCCTCATTGAATGAACTCAAAAGACAAAAAGTACGAATCTTGCATGCGAATTCTATAATTGCAGAGGGTGAAAAATTCAATCACCCCTCAGATCATTTGACAATTAAAACCGAGTTGGAAGCAAAAATTCAGGAAGCCATACAATCCTTGCCTGACCAATGTCGCCTTATTTTCAAAATGAGCCGATATGAGGAGCTCAAGTACCAGGAAATCGCAGATCAGCTTCAGATTTCAATCAAAACTGTGGAAAATCAAATGGGAAAAGCACTGAAAATGATGCGTGTACAATTAAAAGATTATTTACCATTGATCATGATCCTGATGGGTCGCCTGTTGGAACCATGAATCCTGAATCAGAACATATAGAAGAATTGATAGGGAAATTCCTTTTTGGTGAAGCTTCGGAGCCAGAAGCCAAAGAGTTAAAAGAGTGGTGTGCCATATCTCCGGAAAACCAAAAGTACCTTGATGATGCCCAATGGATTGTGGAAAAATCCCAATTATCAGGGCAAAAAGAATTTGATAGTGAAATCGCCTGGGCTAAAGTAGGAAGTAAAATCAATCCTGAGAAAGTAAAAAGAAGCTCAATATTCACAGTTTGGAAAATTGCAGCAAGTCTTGTCCTACTTATTGGGCTTTCATACCTGTTTTACATATGGATGACTCCTAAGCAGGAATTTCAATATCTAAGCAAAAACAGGGTAGAGACATATATGATGCCGGATCTAACTGAAATTACTCTCAATCAACAATCCGAAATCCTGGTGGAATACAGCCATCGGAAAAATAAAGGAACCATCCAACTGACAGGAGAAGCGCTGATAAGCATTCCTGAGGGGAAAAAAGTCAATTGGATTGTGAAGACGGGTGATTTGCTGATCGAAGATATAGGGACAATTTTCCAAGTTAATGCACATCCTGATAATCCGATCGTAGAAGTCACAGTGCAGGAAGGCATCGTCCGTTTTTATTCTAAAAACCAGGAAGGCATCACCCTTCAAGCTGGGGAAAAAGGAACTTATGACAGGTATTCTGAATTATTCTCCAAATCTATCGCTGGTCCAAATGTGGCTGCATTTAAGACCCGTATGCTGACATTCCAAGAAGAGGAATTGGGTCTGGTGATAGCCACCTTGGAATCTGTATATGGCAAAAAAATTATTTTGGCAGGAAATATTTCTACCTGTAAACTAACTGTTGTTTTTGAAAATGAGGATCTGGAAACTGTCCTCTCGGTAATTTCAGAAACCTTGGGTTTGGAAGTAATTGATGAGGAAAATTTAATCCGGATCAGTGGTGATGGGTGTTTTTGATTTTTTGAAAATCAATTCAATCAAATGGTTTTGGGTACCCTTAGCTCTAATTTTGATTGTTTTATTTCAGTTTCCCGTCTTTGCCCAAGATATCCCCATTTTGGAACGTAAATTAAATATTACAGCAAAGAATGAAAGAATTGACGATTTCCTTAAGCGTTTATCGCAAGAGGCAGGATGTGTTTTTTCTTACAGTCCATCGGCAATTGATGTCACCAAAAGCATTTCAGGGAAATTTTCCAATCAGCCATTAAGGGAAATTTTGGAGAATGTATTTGAAAATCAGGTGGAAATCAAACAAAAAGGCAACTATGTCATCCTCAGCCCTAAATCATCTCTAGACAAAGGAGTGGTAGTGAGCGGCTATGTTGTCGATGAAACCACAAAAAAAGGAATCAGGGATGTGACTATATATGACCCGATTACCTTAAAATCTACAAATACAGATGAATTTGGTTTTTTTGAACTGACAGTGAAAAATCCATCTTTAGAGGAAGTCGAATTAGTAATTAATAAAAGAGATTATACAGATACCTTGGTGGTAAATGATATTAATAATCCATTTCAAAAAATTCTTCTTAAAACAAGTCAAGTGGACATGGAGGAAATCGGGAAAACCATTGCCAAACCCTTAAAGGATTTCTGGTTGTGGACCAAAAACTCGGTTGGATTCACCAATTTAGAAAATGTCAGCGATACCATTCATCGAGGATTTCAAATGTCCATCATCCCCTTTGTTGGCACTAACAGGAAACTGTCTGGGAATGTGGTCAATGATTATTCCCTTAACATCCTAGGTGGCTTTTCGGGGGGGACCAACAAACTGGAGTTTGGAGGACTATTCAATCTCAACAAAGGAAATGTTAAGTCTGTGCAGGTAGCCGGTTTATTGAATCAGGTCAGTGGAACCGTCAAAGGAATACAACTGGCAGGATTATCGAATGCTGTTTTGGATTCAGTAAATGCTGGTCAAGTTGCAGGATTGGTCAATTTCAATAAAGGTAACGTCAAAGGATTCCAGTTGGCAGGTCTAATGAACTTGGTAGCTTCTGATTTTGGCGGTTTTCAGTTGGCCGGGCTAGCCAATTACACCAACAGGGAGGTTAAAGGTGTTCAAATGGCAAGTTTATTGAATGTGGGACGAAATGTCAAAGGAACCCAAATCGGGCTTTTCAATTATGCTGACAGTTTACAGGGTGCCCAGATTGGTTTGATCAGCTTTGTGAGAAAAGGGTACCATCAGGTCGAAATCGGTTCCGATGAAATGTTACCTTTGAATGTGTCACTTCGCTCTGGAACAAGATCATTTTACAACATGCTTTTTGCGGGGATGAGAACAAACAATTCGGACTCTACTACTTGGGCATTTGGCTATGGGATAGGCATCTCCCCTTCATTGGGCAAAAAAACAGCTCTGAATATCGAGCTGAGTTCCCAACAATTGAACAAAGGAAATGTTTCTGCCTTAAACCTTGTCAATAGACTTTACATAGGAATGGAATTTCGTTTGGCTAGGAAAATTCATTTCTACGCAGGACCAAGTATAAATCTTCGGGTATTTGACAGTTCCTATAATGACCACCCACTGTTATTTACTTACACCAACCCAACTATCATTTCCGAAAATTCCGTTCCTTCCGAAAACCTTGCCACCCAATTCTGGATTGGCGGCAGAGCGGGATTTAGGTTTTTCTAAAAAAAACCAAAAAGGTGATATTATAAATAGATTGGTCCAATCCAACCATATTTTATTCAGCATTTCCCAAAACCATAAAAGAGAGCGATTATTTTTTGGTCATTTTGTTTCGCCATTTCAGCGCTGAAAGTCAAAATGTTTTTTTGTTGAATAGAAATTCACGGCATTGACTGTATTTCCAATACCAATAAATTCCCAAAGGATTCGAGTTTGCCTCTAGGGATAGTGATACCAGCTTATCCTGTTTATTAAAAAAGTTAAAATAATTTCTACCCTTCAATAGGGGTGTTTTTGGTTTTACTTGTCCTAGGATTGAAACTAATCCAAAAAATGAATACCATAAGCAAAATTTTAGCAACAGCGGCTTTCTTTTCCATTTCTCCTGTGGAAACAAAAGCCCATTCAAGCCTTGAAGAAACCCCGATCGATAGCCTCCAAAAGGTGGAATCGACAGTTTCATTTTACAGCAATGTTGAAAAAACCGGTACATTAAAATTCCAACCATTTAGTGTCAATACTGAGGATACTACCATCGTATCGGTACAGTTTGCATTTGTTCCCTTTGTAGGAACGAATGGCACCCAATCCGGAAACATGATCAATGATGTTTCTTTCAATTTGCTTGGAGGATATTCAGCAGGAACCAGGGCTTTTGAAATGGCCGGACTTTTCAATATTAACCGGGGTGACATGACCGGTGTTCAATTGGCAGGCCTTTTCAATCAGGTTGGTGGAAAAGTCGACGGGGTGCAGTTGGCCGGTCTGTTCAACTCCAATCTACAATCTGTCAAAGGAGTCCAATTGGCGGGATTGACCAATTTTACCACAGGTGAAGTAGAAGGTGTACAGCTTGCCGGATTGGCTAATTTTTCACCAAAATCAGTCAAAGGAGTTCAAATTGCAGGCCTGGCCAATTTCTCAGGGAAAAACACCGAAGGATCACAAATCGCAGGATTGGCCAATTTTACTCCCCATGAGGTCAAAGGATCGCAAGTAGGCACATTTAATTACGGTGGAAATGTCGATGGCTTTCAACTTGGGGTGTTCAACTATGCCGACAGCATGAGTGGGGTTCCTGTGGGATTGATCAGCTTTGTCCGCTCAGGATACCAAACTGTCGAAATCGGCGTCAACGAAGTCCTTCCATTGAATCTTGCATTACGGACGGGAAAGCGCGAATTCTATAACATCCTATTCGCAGGCATCAGACCGGAAATCAATGAAGATGTCACCTGGGCGTTTGGCTATGGAGTAGGTACCTCTCCAAGATTGGGGAAAAAGACTTTCCTGAATGTTGAAGTCAGTTCCGAACAACTCAACAAAGGCAATGTCCAATCGCTAAATTTGATCAATAAACTCTATGTTGGAGCAGACTATCAAGTTGCTAAAAAGATGGCATTATTTGCCGGTCCAACGATTAATTTCAGGGTATATGACGATTCCTTTGATGGCCATCCAGACCTATTTACCTATACAAAACCGCAGATTCGAAATGAGAACTCCTATTCAGAAAATATATCAAGTCAATGGTGGTGGGGATTCCGGGCTGGATTTAGATTTTTTTAAACTGATTTTCATTCTTTTCAAAAAAGTCAAAAATCGAATAGGGGTAAACTTTCCCTGAATTGTCATAACTTCAAAAGCTAAACCAACACTAGTAGAACCTGCCCAGCTAAATTTAAGCTTGGGCAGGCTTTCTGCCTCAAAAAATCGAAAACAAACATAACAAAATGAAAAAGCTATTCACTTTAATTATCTTATTGCTAGTGGTCTATACAGCCTATAGCCAAGAAGCAGACAAATTTAGATTCCAAATGGATTTGGGTGCCGCTGCTCCAAAAGGAGGTGGAATCGGTGCTTTGGTCAATTTTGAACCACAGATACTTGTCAGGAGAAACTTGGCATTGGGTCTAAGAATGGGTGTAGCTGGACTCGCTAAAGATGTGGTCTATTACGAAATACCGGATGATTATACTGGAGAATTAGGAGCAAATGCTTCTATAACAGGTACTGCGAATTATTATTTTAACTATGGAAAAGGTAAAGTTGCACCTTATATCGGGGGCGGATTTGGATACTATACCATAAGCAATATCAATATTGAAAGCACCGATATTGATGAAAATGACTTGGGAGACCTAAAAGCAAACTTTGCATGGGCACCAATGATTAGAGCTGGAGTGGAACTGGGAAAATTCAGAATTGGGGCTGAATTCAACTTTGTTCCAAAAAGTGATCTTCAAAACATCAACGGAGAAGTCATAGGGGAAGCTACCAATGAATACTTTGGATTTACCCTTGGGTATTTTATCGGTGGAGGCAAATGGGGAAGATAAGATGAATCCTGTAAAGTTTTCCTGCTTTTCAAGAAGCAGGAAAGCTTACAAGCAAAACCTACATTATTAACTTATTCAAAAAATTTTAGATCTAATTTTTTTAAGCATTCAGTTTCTTTGAACATTAAAATATGATCTTGCTACAAAACATTTCTTTAAAAGAAAAGAAATCTTTAAAATGCTTAATAATTTTGAATGTCCCATTATGCTTAAAAATATCATTATTCCGGTAGATTTCTCTGAACAGGCAGAAAATGCCCTTCTTTTCGCTGCTGAAATCGCCAAGAGAGTATCTTGCCCTCTTATCATTCTTCATGCAAATCCAAATCAGAAAGCCCCCTCTTTGGAGGAGCAAAAAATGAAATACCTTGAAACCAAACTGAAAAATTCCTTTGGATCTGATTTTCAATGCCATTCGATTTTTGCACCTTTTGACCTTATTCATGCCCTTAAAAGTCAAATAGGTACTCGAAATACCAGTTTGATAGTAATGGGTACCAAAGGTGCTAGTGGTTTGAAAAGGATTCTAATAGGAAGTAATACAGTAAGAGTAATCTCAGAGGTCAAAGCACATGTGTTGGTAATCCCCGAATCGGCAAAATTTGAAGATTTTAATAGAACCGGAAAAGATAGGGTAATCCTAGCAACAGATTTGGAGGAAACAGAAAATAAAGATGCTTTCGACTTTTTATCAGGAATTCTTCAGTTGATGGTCAACCCCAAACTTCGCATTCTAAATGTAAGGCCTAAAAATACCAAGCTAAAGCCCAGTAAGCAACTTCAGAGGTCATCTTTGCTTTATAACTTTAAAAAGGAGTTGGAAACTGAGGGAATTACCGTATTCAGCAACAATGTCCTGGACGGGATTAACTTTTATTTGGACAAGCATTCGGATACAGGATTGGTAGTGATGATTTCCCGGGATTCGGGTGGGCTTTTTCAGCGTCACTTTACCAGAGAAATGGCTTCCATTACCCATAATCCTTTGTTATTGTTAAATGACCGGGATTGAAGAGAAGTTGGAAAGGGAAAAATTTTGAGTTATTAGGAACCATAAAATCACTCCAAAAGAAAAAAAATGATAAAAAAAGTAAATTCAAAAAATTCGATAATTAGGATTTTAATCAGTTAAAAACCTAAAATGGAACATTAAGATTTGTAGTATTCTACAAACCTCCCATCAAATCCTGCTACCTTATCTACCAACTGCATGCGCTTTTTCTCATCAAAAGCCTTGAATTCCTTGGCAAGATTGATTTTTTCTTGCAACATGGAGGCATTATCCGCTCCTGTAACCAAAACAGATATCGGAAGTGACCAGGAAAAATACAATGCTTCTTCAACGCTTAAAGCATTGGGGACAATTTTTGGTTTGTCACCGTGCATAAAATGCGAGGTACCTCCAAAAAATCCCCCATTGGCCAAAGTTTTCATCGCAATAGGGGCTATGTTTTTTTCTATCAATTTGGGTAGTACATTATTGATAAAGCTTTTGTAATTAGGATCAAATGCATTGATGGGCATTTGACACACCTGAAGTTCTTCGGTACGCTCCAACATTCTTAGGTGAGCTTTGTAGTCCGCATGGCCTGAAAAACCCACGAACCTCACTTTCCCACTTTTTTGGGCTTCAATGACCACATCCAGAACGCCATTTTTAATCCTATTGTCTACATCTGAAGGACTTCCAACGGCATGGAAAAACCAAAGATCCAGATAATCTGTCTTCATCCGCTTTAAAGTACCCTCCAAATGTTCCTTGGCTGTTCTACCAGTAGTGGCAGTGGTTTTACTTTGGATGAAGGCTATATCTCTGTAATTTGGCGTAAGGAACATCCCGTATCTGGTTTCGGCCAGTCCATTTCCGTAGGATTCCGCGTTGTCGAAAAACCTTACACCACCTGCAAGGGCGGTTTCGATGGTTTTTTGAGCTTCTTTTTCACTCATTCTTGCGATATGAGCACCACCGAGACCAAGCATGGTGACAGAAATACCCGTTTTTCCAAATTTCCTCAAGGGTAGGAGATCTCCTAATCGGTCCTTTTCTGTTTGATTTACTTTGGACAGAGAAGATCCTAAATTGTCAATTATTGGATTAGCAGATAAGGGTAACATCATCCCGGCAGTCAATCCTGCTAAAGACTTGAGAAATATCCTTCTGTCCTTGGATTCTTCGGCAAGTGTTGAATCCTGTCTTGACCATGGCCATTCTACGCAGGTTTGGATCTCTGGAAACAAGACATGGTCTGCTTTGCCCTTAAATACAAGTGTAATCACCTGGTAACCATTAAGGTTTTCTTTGACTTTTTTCAAAGTTTTTCCAGTCACAGACACATCATCCACCAACAATATTTTGGATCCTTGCTCCAAAGGAATATCCAAGTCCTCCAATAGAGTGGGGGATTCTCTTTGGGGATAATTGTGATCATCCCGATAGTTGACCTTAACTACCAAAAGCCTTGCACCCAGTTTTTCTGCCACCATTTTTGCCGGATTGGCTCCTCCTCTTCCAATTCCTAAGACCAATTCAGCCTGTGGAACGGGATATTCTTCCAGTCTTTGTTTGATGTTTTCAAAAGATAAGGGATGTTTGGTAGCCATGGTAAATAGTTTAATTATTTGGCAATAGCCTCATATGGCTTCCATATTTCAAGACAAGAAAATTCAGAAGTAACATAATTCCAATACCGGGAAGAGCCCTTGAGAGAGAGCCAAAGAAAAATTCAAGGGGTGCCGAAGGCATAATGGGTATGAAATTGAGAAGCAAAGATGAAATCACCTTTGCACCGATATAAGATAGAGGAGCAGCAAACCACATCAATTTTGGGTTTTTCAATAATATATAAGCCAAACCTGAGAACAACAACAATTCCAATGTCAGAACTGCTAGGAAACCCCACTGTGGATTGCCAGTGATCAGAAAGTTTGTCAATGGGGCAAACAAGGCCACAGGCATGGCTATCTTCCAACCGAAAAAGAAAAGAGCAATAAAGGGAATGTAAAACATAGGGAGCAGATAAGCTCCAATTGGAAAGCCATTGTATGGAGGAATCATATGCACAAAAAATGGGAAAAATACAGCTACAATTAACATTAACCCTGTAGTCTTAATCCAGGCAATGCTTCCAAGTTTGGAGATGTTTTCCATAATCATTCAGGGATTGGTTGGAAATCTCAATTCACGAAATAAAGGGTATAAATTCTGTCCTAAAAAGAGATTCTTTAGATTTTTAAAAGCATTAAAATCCAGGAACATAAAATCAAAACCTTGCCGTTATTTCTTTTCATATGGTCCCCGGCCAAATCCTTCAATTTCCAAAATCTTGGATTTATATTCTTTGATACCAGAAAGCTAATCCGTACTTCTTTATTTATTTTTAAAATCTTTTATCTAAACTAATATCTCAATATCTAATATCCCAATTCAATTTAACGAAGGTTAAGGATTACTAACCGATAACTTAATAATCCTTAACCTTTATTTTCTACTACTCAGCCCTTGCATTTGGATTTCATTGCTCCGTCACTCTTTTCACATTATCATCCGGGATCCTGTCAATTAAATAATTGTAAGGATCAATACCTGCCTGCTGGGGTTTTTCTTTGACCCTGAAGGTAAAGGTATTTTCAGGTTTTGTGATTTTGAATCGCTCATAAATCAATGGTTTTCCATAGACTTTTTTATTTTCAGTTTGTGCAAATATTCCAATGTCTATAAAATCTACCAAAGGAACTTCGGTCTGTTTACCTAAGGAATCCGATCTGAATTTTTCAGAATGTGTCTTTAAGGTAACCAAATATTCATCACCTTCCTGAACATACTTGGCATCCACCAACCTATTGGAAAACAAAGTGATGTTTTTAAACATATCCTCAATGAGGTATTGTAAGCTATCAGGGGTTACTTCCTCGAAAGCGCGTACTGCAGACCATGATGTGGGGTAGGGAGGTTCCTGATAGGCATGGTCCACAATCAATTTTTGCAAAGCCTGATTAACCTTTTCTTCTCCGATCATTTCTTTTAGATAGTACAGCACCACCGATCCCTTCTGGTAATGGATATAACCTTGGTTTTCTGTTTCCATTAATGGTCTTTCTGCTTCAAATTCACCACCTCTACCGCGTAGATAACCGTTCATTTCATACTTCAGGAATTTGTTCATTTTATCTCTTCCATATTCTTTTTCCATGACCATTAGGGAAGCATATTGTGCAAAGCTTTCACTCATCATTTCAGTGCCCCGCATACCGGCCCCTATGAGTTGATGTGCCCAATATTGATGTGCCATCTCATGGGCAACTACATAATACACCAGATCAATATCATCTTCAGTAACATTTCTCAGGTCAGTAATGAATCCAATGCCTTCTCCATATGGCATGGTTCCAGGAAATGCCTGTGCAAAAGAACTGTATCTGGGAAATTCAATGATGCGGCATTGTTTATGGTAATAGGGGCCAAAATTCTCTGTAAAATATTCCAGGGATTTTTCCATACTCCTAAGCATATTAGGAACATTGTATTCATGCCTTTTGATATAGTACACCTCTAGGTCCACATCATTCCATTTCTCTCTTGCCACCTCATATCTAGCTGAAATGAAGGCATAGAAATTCAAGGATTGATGATCTAAGTGATATTCAAAATACCTTCTGCCATTCTCTGTCCATTCTTTTACCAGACTTCCAGGTGCCACAGCAATCTGATCTTCGGCAGTACTGATCACCGTTCTCATATTCACCCAATCTGCATCTTGGTTGATATAGGTATTCCCTCTTGATTGAAGGTCATTTTCATCCAAAAAAGGTAATCGTTGCCTTGGGGGTAATTCAAGTTTTGCCCGTTTGTTTTTGTCTGTAATTTCGTACCTCCTGTAGTATCCGAAAACCGGTAGGACATCAAAATTATTGAAGAAAGTCCCATTTTGGGTCAATTCTGTAAAACTGACTTCATTTTCAAATCCCTTGGTTTCCTTAGAAACTACCACTTTAATCGGTAAGGTATCACCAGGCTGCATGGGTCTATCCAGACTGTAAATCCTATAATACAATTCTTTGTCATGAAGTTTTATTTTGGCACCTGGAACTTCAATTCCCAACGTATCGGGCATTCTCGGAAGCGTAAAATGTAATTCTTGGATAGGCTCACTGGTTTTATTGGTGATTTGACCGTTTACCGTAACAAATAAATCCCTTTCATAAGGGTGAATATCTATCTGATATTCAAAATCAATCCATCTGGGTTGGGCAATTCCTTCATACTTTTTATAAGTGAGCTCATAATCCTTTTGTCTGTTATCCTGTTGCTTTGGGTTCAGATATGTATTGAGTATTTCGGTATTATAGTAAACAAAGCCACCACATACAATAAAGCCAACAAGAAATAGGCTTAACAGACCAGTCTGAGACCTTAGTCTTTGGGCAGCAAACTTTCTTCTGATGCTGAATGTTGTTTCCTTCCCTCTTACATAAAAGGCATAGATGAAGACGCAAAGTATCAAACAGAAAAGTGTCCAATACATATTGAACCAGATGAGGCCTGGGATGAATGGTCCGAAACCGTTCATATCCGAATAAATAGCCCTTGGTGTAGCTGCAAATTCCAACATATTGGAATTCATTTCCAATGCGGACCAAACAAATTCATTGAGAATGATGAAGGCTACAAATGCAAAATAGGCGATATACCTATTGTTGATAATATAATGGAACAAAAGGGCAATGACCACTAAAAATCCAAATTGGAACATATCAAGAATCAGAAGGCTCTGAAAGTAAACCCCCAATTCAAATCTGGTATAGCTGTAGAAAAGCTGTGCCACCATTCCCACCACAATGGTACTGCACAGTACCACGAAAATACTGAAAAGCATGGCGATTAATTTGGAACCGAAGAGCATCCCGGTTTTTACCGTGGTAGCATCCTCAATCTCCGATATTTTTGCATCTCTTTCTTTCCATACCAAAACCCCGGAATAAAAAGTGATGATACCGAGTAAAAACAGGTAAAAAGAGCCCCTGATATAGTCAATGACATCATAAGTGACAGGGTATTTTGATGTTCCATAATTCCCTGTGAAGCTGGTCAAACTGGCGATCAAATTGATCAGGCCTATGATGACTATTATGATAAAGGTCTGGTTTTTTATGATGGCTTTGGTTTCAAAAACAATCATATGCCAGAATGCTGGCAATGAAAAACCAGACTTTTGGGGAAGATCAAAAGTTTTGATTTCGCTCAGATCGAAAAGGTCGTTTTCTTCTTCCTGAGCACCTTTGATATTTTTAACTTTTTCTTTTTTGGAATCAAAAGAAAAACGGGAATACATAAACATTAGCAATACCAAACTTAATCCGATCCAAACCATACGGTTGATCAGAAACTGCCCAGTCAAAGGCGTAGCAAATAGATTTTTTTCCTCTATGGTTTTGTATTTGGAAAGCGTATTTAAAGGTTGGAAACCAAAGGGATCCAGAATATTGGCCAACCATTCTTTTTCTAAATCAGCTGTGAAACCTTGGCTCACGACATAAAAAACCAAAATCAACATGGCCCCTACAAAGGATACGATATTGCTTCTGAATACTATTGCCAAACTGTATAGAACCACGCCGGCAATGATGGTATTCGGTATGGCAAAAGATAAAATTCCCTGGATGTGACCGTTCCAAATTATCGGGCCATATCTTTCAGGTTGTACCCATGGCATCAAAGGACCTATCAATGCACCTATGGAAACTCCCAAAAGGGGAATGATGGAAATCAATAGTGCACCAATAAATTTTCCGAAGAAATAATCGCTTTTTTTGATGGGAGAAGTAAAGATAAATTGGTGCATTCCCGTACTGAAATCCCTGTTGGCGGAGGCATTCATAAATGCAGTGGTCATCAATAAACAGATCAGGGACATCACCCCATAATAAGATTGGATGACTGAAGGCGCATTTTTGTAAACGCTACCTACACCACCACCTATCGTAATCTGATCTGATGAAACTGCTCCAAAAACAAGCAAACTGATAATAAATAAAAATATCCAAAGCATTGGGGATCTGAACCAATACTTCCATTCATGTTTGATAAACTTCCACATAATGATTCAAGTAAAGGTTAAATTAATTGATTCAGTTTGGCAAAAAATACATCCTCAAGGGTTTCTTCCGCCTTGATAAATCCATTGTTTAACGAAGATTCAGAGAACACATGAATTTGGGGTTTTCCACCTACCAGTTTGTTGCTGATAATTTGAAATTCTTCCTGGTATTGGGGCAATTCTGCTTTATCTACCCTTTTTTCAAATATCTTACCTTTGATTAAATCAAGTGCATTATCGGTAGTACCACTGTACAACAACATACCTTTGTCCATAATGGCCATGTTGGTGCAAAGTTCCCTCACATCTTGAACTATATGTGTTGAAAGAATTACAATGACTTGTTCTCCAATTTCACTTAAAATATTGTAAAAGCGGTTTCTTTCCCCCGGATCCAGTCCTGCAGTGGGCTCATCTACAATGACCAGCTTTGGGCTTCCTATGAGACATTGGGCAATGCCAAATCTCTGTCTCATCCCCCCGGAGTAGGAGCTTACGGCTTTCTTTCTATGCTCATATAGATTTACTTTTTGGAGCAGGTAATCTACCATTTCCGTTCTCTCTTTCTTTTGATCAAAACCTTTTAATACTGCCAGATGATGAAGGAGGTCAGTGGCGGAGGTCCTTGGATAAACCCCAAATTCCTGCGGAAGATATCCCAGTATTTTCCGGACTTCATCTTTTTCTTTCAATACATTAATTTCTCCAAGCGTTATTGTTCCACTATCTGCCTCCTGTAATGTGGCCAGGGTCCGCATCAAAGAAGATTTTCCGGCACCATTCGGACCTAATAATCCAAACATACCTTTTTCTATAGTTAAATTAATGTCTTTCAGAGCATGCACCCCGTTGGCGTATTGCTTGTTGAGTTGGGTAATGGTCAAGATCATGGGCTTATATTTTTTCTTTTGTCAATGATAATAGCTTAATTTTTGTTCGGTTTGAAAATCGTGTTAATAAATTACCGAGAACCATGCCAAAGCAATATTTGGGCTTTAATCCAATAAAACGGCTCTAATTTCAAATAGAGATGTCCGATTTTGCAAATAAATCGGACATGTTGGACAACTTAATTTATAGGCGCTACTTCATATCCTGCATCACGGAGAAGTTGAATGACACCTGTTTCTGAGCCAAGGTGACCAGAACCGACTGCAATAAAAGTTGATTCTTCTTTGATTAAATTCTCTATGATAGGAATCCAGTTCCGGTTTCTTTCAATCAATAAAATATCTCCATAATTCTGGAACATTTCGTTCTTAGTGATGAGCTCATACAGTAAGTCTAAATCTTCTTTCAGATATGCATCGACCAGGGACTCAAATTCAATAATGCTCTCTTTGTTGGTAACCAGTTCTCCAATGTCATTTAATTGAGTTTTTAGTGGAATCTGATCGAATATCCCTACCTGGTAAGCAATGCTCTCTAGACCAACCATTGGAATTTTTGCTTCTTGGGCCTTTTGCATAAAAAACATTTCATAGCCACTGATTTCTTCACAGGGCATCATTTTGGTAAGGATCATAGTAGATAAGACAAATGGCTTTAAAATGCCCAATTGGTCAAGACCAACTCCATATTTATCCACAAGAAATTCTTCTACTTTCTGCGCCTGTTCAGGCCCAAATTCATCTTTTATATTTTTAAAATCTTCATTGACTGATAGCCTTTGCATTTCCATCATCATATTTTGATCAGACATGTCGATTTCCAATGCGATTTTTTTGGATTCATTCAAAGCATTTAAGATTCTATCGTCCATTTTGAACTGATCCTGACAGATCAGATGTATCGTACCAAATAAATAAGATTCCTGTTCCAATCCATTTCCTGAAATCTTCCAAAGGAGGGATTTTTCTTCCCTTTCTTTTGCAAATGATTGGGATAAGAAAAGAATAATAAATAATAGAGGTAGAAGTGATTTTTTCACATTGCTTTTCATAGTCAAATAAGTTTAAAGCCAAGACCTAACAAAAGTAATTTTTAATTAAAGCAAATATTATTGGAATTACAAGAAAGAAGAATTTAGGCTATCCAGCGCTTTTTATGTTACTTGTAATAAAAGTCACATATTTTAATTCAGGAAAAATTCAATTTTGTCAGAAAGCTAGTTTGGAGAAAACTTACCCAATGGGATATGCTTAAATTAAACCAATATTCTATTTCCTTTGGCTTCTTCAAAATTACTGGAAGTATTGAAATCAATTAAAACACCCAAAATGAATAATTCAAAAAGAGAGTTTCTCAAAAAACTTGGTGCCCTAAGTGCTGGAACAGGTTTGTTTGCTGTTAATCCATTAGTTTCGTGCGATAGCCCCAAAAAAGATAGTACAGGTTCTGTTGGAGAGAAAAAGGAAAAATTTAAAGTGACCATTTTCCAAACTACTGATGTACATTGTCAGCTTCACCCTCATGATGAACTTTTTTGGGAGGACGGACAAATAGTTTTCAGGAAAACAGGGGGGTATGCTAATTTGCATAGCTTTATTCAGCAGGAAAGGGAAAAATGTGACCATTCATTTTTAGTGGATACAGGGGATATGTTCCAGGGTTCCATGCTGTCAGTTAAGACAGAAGGAATTGCCATTGTGCCTATTTTAAATGCGATGTCCTACGATTTGTATTCTCCGGGAAATTGGGAGGTAGTTTATAATAAAGCGCCAATGCAAAGACTGATGGGCTCTCTTCAGGCGGGAAAAGTCTGTGCCAATATGTATCATGATCTTGGAGAGGGAAAAAGAGGAGAGTTGATTTTTCCCCCATATCATATTTGGCATGTCAATGGGGTAAAAATAGGATTTATTGGATATAATGACCATTTGGTGCCCAAAAGGCAATCACCAGGTTATAGCGAAGGTATTATTTTCACCAAACCGGAAGATAACCTGGCACATTATGTAGATGTTTTAAGAAATCAGGAGCAATGTCAGTTTGTGGCCATTATGTCACATATCGGATTATCACAGGAGATTGCCCTGTCCAATCACCCGGCCTGCGAAGGTGTGGATTATATTTTAGGGGCTGATACCCATGAGCGGGTCAGAAAGCCGATTCAGGGAAAATATGCCAAGGTGGTTCAACCAGGTGCATTTGGTTCTTTCCTGGGTAAACTGGAATTGAGTTTCGACCAAGGGAAGCTGGTAGAAGAAAATTATGAACTTCTTGAAATAGATGCCGATAATATTACTGAATCCCCAAGAGTGGCCAAAATCATTGATGAGGTTGAAGCGCCTTACCAGGATGAAATTCATAAAGTAGTTGGTTACAGTACCATACCTTTATACAGGTATTTTGTAATTGAAAATCCAATTGATACCATGGTGACTGATGCCTTAAGCTGGCAAATGCCTGATATTGATATAGTACTTTCCAATGGTTTTAGATTCTGTCCTCCTTTGGCTACTCCAGATGAAACAGGTAATATACCCATTACCAGAGGATTTATCTATGACATGTTGCCTGTAGATAGTGTGGTGCGAAGAGGTGAAGTAACAGGTCAGCAGCTATGGAATTGGATGGAAAAAGAATTGAACAATGTTTTTGCTGAAGATGCTTCCAAGCGATTTGGCGGTTGGGTTACCAAATTCAAAGGTATGGAAGTGAGGTTCAATGCTTATGGAGAAGAAGGGAAAAGAATTCAATCTATCTCCGTCAAAGGTGAAGCATTGGACATGGACCGTATCTATACCATTTCTGCCTGTGAAAGAGAAGGAGATCCAGCTGATGTGGTGTGCAGAATGAATAATGTTAAAAATGTGCAAAACACAGAATACACCCTACATCAGGTTATGCTTGGTTATTTGGCAGAAAATTCTCCGGTTACACCTACGCCCAGAGGTGCAGCTGTTGCCTTAGATGCACCAGCTACCTTGCTGAGTCAGGTTCACGGGGTGGATTATGAGTTTAGGTAATTACAGATTATAAGAAAAAAAGCCCCAAAATTCCAGTTTTGGGGCTTTTTTTATTTGATTACCAATAGGGGTACATGGGTATGATAAGCCATTTCCACACTATGGCTTTTATTTAAAAGGTTTTCAAAGAATGTCTTGTGCTTGTAAAACATCACAAGGACAACATCTTTATTTTTTTCAAGATAGGATTGCATTCCCTTATTGGTATCATCTGCTTTAGTAATCAGGAAATTTGAGTTGAACTTAGGGTATTTCTCTTTTATATATACCTCCAATCCCTTGAATTCAACATTTTTTTCAAAATTGTCAGCCGATTGCACGTGAAAAAACTCATAGGGTAAGTTGAGTTGCTCTGTAATCCTGAAAAGCTTTTTGAAGTACTTTTCCTCCTCTTTTTCCAACTGAAGTGCCACAGAGATTTTTTTGACATGCTTTAAACTGGCTTTTTCTGGAACAGCTAAAACAG
Source organism: Shivajiella indica (assembly GCF_042683085.1). Lineage (NCBI taxonomy): Bacteria > Pseudomonadati > Bacteroidota > Cytophagia > Cytophagales > Cyclobacteriaceae > Shivajiella > Shivajiella indica. Next base: position 496,397 of record NZ_JBHUIV010000020.1, read on the forward strand.
GCACAGAACTTTCCTTGATCACATGTCCTGTATTGGAGCCGATCAATGTTTTTTTGATGCCACTTGCTCCTTGGGTACCCATGACGATTAAGTCATAATCTTCTTTATAGGCAAATGAGGTTACCGTCGTTGCCACCGTGCCCTGAAGAATTTTATAATTGAAATCAAGTCCCTCAGCCTTTCCAGATTCAGCTGCTTTCTTAAGTTCTCTTTTTGCTTCCTGCTCTATCTGTCCAATTATTTCAGTGGCCTGGGCGGCAAAATCATAAACCGCATAAAAGGAATATAAAAGAGTAATGGAGGCATTTTCCCTATGGGCTATTTTTTTAGCGAATTCCAATGCATTATTGGCATTTTCCGAGAAATCAGTGGGAACAAGAATTTTCATGGTTATATTGGTTTTAATAATTTTTTCCAGTTCATTTTAACTAAATTCCAGGAATAAGTTGTCATCTGGAGCAATATTTTAATGACAGGAAGATATCAAGGATTACACAAAAAAAAGCTGATCTTTATCAGCTCTTTATTTGATTTTTCCGCGAAGACGGACTACATGGCCATCGCCCGAATGACCTTTACCTTCATTTAAATGAATGATGCCATCAAACTCATATTCCCACTGAATGTTAGGAAAACTGCTTTTTATTTCATGGATATCATAGAGCATTTCTTCGTTTTTTGGTCCTCCGGAAGAATATTTTAACTGCTTTTTACCAAAACCTTCAATTAGAATTGTTCCACCTTTTCTGATTGATTTTTCAAAGGTCTGATGTACATTGTCCCGGATTGAAAGTGGTAAGTGGAAATAGATTAATGCAATTAAATCAAAACTCTCTGGTTCGGGAATAAAATGGGATACATCACAGACAAGATAGTGAAGTTTTAAACCTGAATCCTCCGCTTTCAATAAAGTATGCTTTTGGGCAATATAACTTTGGTCTAATGCAGTAACATCCCATCCTAATGAAGCGGCATACAAGGCATTTCTGCCTTCCCCTTCTCCGGGAAACAGGATTTTACCTTTGGCAAAAATTGAAAGTTGTTCTTTTAGAAATTCATTAGGGCCTTCCCCATATAAATTTGGGTTAAGGCTGAATTTTTCATCCCAAAATTGACTGTTCATTTTATTATTTTTTTCAAGCAAAAGAATTTAATAGTAACTTCTAAACATATAACAAAAGTTACTTTGGGTGTTGGATTCTTATGTAATATTCTCAAATCCATAATCCCTTTCTACCAGACAGATTCTGGTTTTATAGGCCGCATACCATTTTTCCTTTCCCATTTGTTGGGCAAAAAGGTGCGCTGCATTCATTTTCCACTGTTTAATGGCTTCAGTGTTTTTCCAATAACTTACCGTGATACCCAAACCTTCTCTCGCAGATTCATGGCCTAAAAATCCTTCCTGTTTTTGGGCCATCTCCACCATTTTTTTTGCCATTAAATGGTAATCCTCTTCGATTTCTGTACGTATACTGGAAAAAATAACTGCATAGTAGGGAGGATTTGGTGTGTTCGCTATCAAATTAATTTAGTTTTCAAATTTGGTTAAAATGTAATGAAAAAGATTCTTTTTTTAATTCCATTTTTTATGCTACAATGCTGTCTTTTTGGGCAAAATATAAAAAGATTGGGTCTGGAAGGAAGTTATGGATTTATCATCCCTCATTCCAGGGAGCTCAAACCTTTATCCCAAACCAACCCACTTGGAATTAATTTACATTATCAAAATCTCAATAGTTCTTTAAAAAATTGGAAGAATTGTAATTGCTTTCATTATATGGGATTACAGATTTCATACCACAATTTTGGTAATCCGGAAGTGTTAGGTTCGGCTACAAGTCTTACCGGAACTTTTGAGCCAATTATTTGGCAGAAAAATAAATGGACTTTTAGTCTTTTATCTGGTCTAGGATTAAGTTACCTGAATAGGATATATGATGAAGTCTCCAATCCTGAAAATGTATTTTTCAGTTCGCATCTAAGTTTCCTGATTTATCTAACACCCAAAATTGAATATAGCCTTACCCAGGATTGGGGCTTGAATGCTTCCATTTCCTATAACCATATTTCCAATGGAGGCCAAAGCCAGCCCAATAAGGGAATTAACTATCCTATGGGCAGTCTTGGCTTAGTCCGATATTTTCAAAGAAAAATCTTTCCTATTTATGAGAAAGATAAAATTTCCAGAAACTGGATGTATTATTTTGAAAGTGGTTTCTCAACCCGTGAAGGAAAAGATGGGAGGGAACCGAATATTTCAGTCGTTTTTGGGACCATCAAACCACTTTCAAGTATAAATGGAATTGGTGGTGGTTTGGAACTTAACAAAGATTTTTCCTTGGAAGTAAATGAAAACAGGATAGAAGCATTGATTCCGGCCCCATATATTGCCCATCATTTCATTTTTGGAAAAATCGATTTTAGTCAAAGGATGGCCTTCTATACCCATAAACCAATGGGATACAATGATTATGTTTTGTACCAACGCTATGTACTTGGATATAAATTACTGAATCATCTGACCTTGGGTATTGGACTTAAAGCCCATGGGCATATCGCAGAACATATGGACTTGAGGATAGGTTGGAAATTCTAGATTTTTATTTTTCCCTTTCCAGATATTCACTGGGAGTCATTTGATAAGTTTCTTTGAAACATTTGATAAAATAGGAAGGAGAACTGAACCCTACAGAATAGGCTATTTCCGAAATAGACTCTCCTGACCTTTCCAAGCGCTGGATGGCCAACCTTAATCTTTGATCCCTAATAAAGGCCGTCGTTGATAGTCCGGTCATCGCAGTCAATTTCCTATGCAGTTGCATTCTGCTCATGCCCACTTTTTTGCAGAACTCTTCTATGGTAAAATTGCTGTCAGAAAGGTCTTCATCCACGATTTTCTGGATTTTTTTTAAAAATTTTTCATCTGTTGAAGTAAGGGAAATTTCATTCGGAGAAATTTGATTTTTGCCTGAATACCTGATCCTTAGGTTATTCCTCAACTCTATGAGCTTTTCTATCCTGAGCAGGAGCTGTTTGGTGGAGAATGGCTTCAGGACATAATCATCAGCGCCAACTTCCAGACCTTTGATTTTATCCGCCTCCTCTGACTTTGCAGTAAGGAGAATGATGGGGACATGGGAAGTTTTTTCATCCTTTTTGAGGGTTTCACATAGGTTTATGCCATCTATGTCAGGCATCATCACATCGGAGATGATCAGATCAGGTATCTTTTTGAAGGCCTGATAAAGCCCTTCTTTTCCATCAGCTGCTTCCAGTACTTGATAATAAGGTAGGAGTTCATTGGAGATAAAGGTCCTGACTTCTTCATTATCCTCGATGACCAGTACCAAAGGAGTGTTTTCGTTTTTAGGAGCAGATCTCAATGATGTTAATTGAAGTTCTTTTTCTTCCTCTTCAATGACCTCTTCCGGTCTAAATGAAAATTTATCAATAGGCAATCGAATGCTTACAGCAAAAAGTTTTTTGCCTTCATTTACGTTCAGTTCTATTTTACCATGATTGAGTTCCACCAGATCTTTGATCAAAGGTAGGCCAATTCCGAAGCCTTCAGATTTCAGGTCAGGCTTGTAGAATTTATCAAACAGGTGGGTGATTTCTTCAGGGCTGTACTTTTGGACGCTTGTGTTGGTCACCTTCAAATGTAGGTGATTACCTTTGAGGTAACTGCTAACCTCAATATCTGTCCCTGATTTGCCGTATTTGATGGCATTTTGAAGGAGATTGCTGAGGATTTTTTCAATTTTGTCACTGTCAAACCATACCTCGGTCATTAATGGAACCGCTGGAATAATCCGCATATCTTTTTCAGCTGCCAGATAGAAGAAATTAGAAACAATAGACTGTATCAACAAACCTAAATTTCCTTTTTTTACCCTTAGTTGATGTTTTCCGGATTTGATCTTGGTCACTTCCAAAAGCTGGTCTACCAGATTCAGGAGTCTTTGGGAATTTTGTTTGACAAGGTTCAACTGGGATTTGACAATGGGATTTTCGGATTGACTGATCAGCCTTTCCACAGGGCCAGCAATAAGCGTAAGCGGGGTACGGAATTCATGGGAAATATTGGTAAATAAATTGGTCTTGAATTCATCTATTTCTTTCAACCTTTGGGCTTCTTCATCTTTCATTTTAAGGTTATACTGCATTTGCCAGCGCCATTTTAGGTATTGGTAGACCCAAATTAAAACCATGGCTAAAAAAAATGCATAAATCAAATAGGCCCACCATTCCAGATACCAAGGAGGTAAAATGGTAAAATTGATCCCAACTGGTTCCTCTGACCAAATACCGTCATAATTGCTTGATTTGGCATAGAAAGTATAATTACCAGGAGAAAGATTGGTGTACCTGGCTTGATGGTTATTTCCCGAATTAATCCAATTATCCTCATATCCTTCCATTTTATATTGAAATTCATTTTTCCCAGGAGAGGAGAAGACCAAACTGGCCATATTGATTGTGAGGGTATTCTGGTTATGCTTAAGTTTTAGATTATCTGAAATTTTTATGGCTTGCTCAAATACCATCAATTCGGTTAGGGCTGTTTTAGGCTGGGTTTCATTGAGGGAAATATCTTCAGCCTTGAACCAATAAAAGCCTTCCAGACTTCCAAAATACAAGGTGCCATCATTGGTTTTGAAATAGGCTCCCGTATTAAACTCTGTAGCCAAACCGTCATAATTGGAATAATTGGTGATAGGGAAGGAGCCGTCTTCATTTTTTAATGTTTCTACTTTGGTGATTCCCTTATTCGAGCTTAACCATAAATTACCCCGATTATCCGGAAGAATTCCATATATCACGTCATTGGATAAACCTGAAGCGGTATTGATGATACCAACTTCCATACTGTTCAAATCCAGTCTATTCAGTCCTGCTCCATTCGTGCCTACCCATAATATATTGTCTTCAGCCAAATGCAGGGATTTAATGTTGTTGCTGCTCAATGATTTTGGATTATTGGGCTGATGTCGGATTTGCTGAAATTTTCCCGTTGGAAGATTGAGTTTGGCGATACCTTGGTTTTCAGTTCCTATCCAAAACTCATTGCTTCCAGATTCAATAATGGCCCTTACATTATTATCCGGTATGCTACTGTAGGGCTGGTCAGGATCATGGAAGAAATGGGCAATTACCCCTTGATTAGGGCTAAATTGTATCAGGCCACTATTTCTTGTCCCCAACCAAAACCTGTTTTGGCCATCCTTTAAAATTTTCCAAATAGTGGTAGCAGGTAATTTTATGAAAGTTTCTTGATTAAAGTGCTGGATCTTGCCGGACTGAATGTTGAAAATACTGAGACCTTCATCCTGATATCCGATCCATAAATTTCCCTTTCCATCACCTTCCAAACTCATAACCCTATTGCTTGCGATACTGTTGGATTCATTGGGATTATGGGTAAAGGTTTTCCAGCTATTGGTTCTTGGATCATATTTTGTCAGTCCTTTGCCGGATGTTCCCAACCAAACCTGTTCAAATTCATCTACATAAATGGCTCTGACCACATCGATATGTATATCCTCAGGCACCTGTTGGTTGTGAAAAAAGTTAAATTTTTCCAAATAAGAATCATAAAAGCTCAGACCTGCGCCGTCCGAACCAAACCAAAGTGTGCCTGTATAGTCTTCAAAGATGCAAAGTATATCATCGTAGTGCAGAGATCGGGGGTTTTGTTTGGAATAATTGAAATATTGAATCTCCTTTGATTCTGGCTGGATCAAGGCAATTCCATTTCCATAAGTTGCAGCCCAAATCCTTTGTTTGGAATCCACCATAATATCCAGAATCATGTTTTCTTGGTTTTCCTGATTATTAAAGTATTCCGAAAGCGAAATAGGTTGCAGAGAAGATGAAGGCAGTACCCATATCCCTTTGTTCAATGTTCCGATCCAGATATTGCCATCCAAATCTGTTTTGGCACTTGACAGAAATACTTGTGGTTCCGTCTGCCAAATTTCACGGAGTTGCCGGCTTTCTGTATTAAAAAGCGCAAGTGAATTTTTGAAAGTAATCAAAAGGTTCTTAGGACCATACTGATTGATTGCTACAAATTCTTTTTCAGGTTCGACAAGGACCATTTCTGCTTGCTGAATGGATTCATTCCATTGAAAAAGTTGTCCAGAAAGAGTACCAAAAAAAACATGCTTTTCTTCATCTTCAAAAATACAATTCGCAGATGTAATACCTTGGAGAGGGGAAAAATCATTTGTTTCCCGGTTTAGCAATTCCGGAGTGGAACTTTCGGGAATTATCCAGATTCTATTTTTGGAATCTGCATAAACTTTCCCCAAGAGAAGTCTTTTTTCTTCTGTAATGTCAAGGAATTTTCTATTGTACACCACAAATTCCAAACCATCATATCGATTAAGCCCTTCCTGAGTGGCTATCCATAAAAACCCTTCCTGATCTTGGGTAACAGAAACAGCCGAATTTTGAGAAAGGCCATCATTTACAGAGAGTTGTCTGAAGCTTAACCCAAATTGGGCAAAAACAGGATGGGCTTGAATACCTACTATTACAACGTAGGCTATAGTTAGGGTTAATCTTAAATTAAACTTACAAAAAGTACTATTCATAAATCATCAATAAGTTGAAATAATAAAATCCGCATATCTCAATATACTAAAAACAGTTTAATATCATTGGTTAAACTGAATAATTAAGATTAAATAAATAGATTTTTTGTCATTTTTTAAAATAAAAATCTGATCTACATGGATATTGTTACATTTCTGATACTCTTCGATACATAATTTACATAGTTTGGGTAAATCCAGACTTAGCTTGCTCATTCAAAATACAGCTTGTTATCATGAAACCTAGAATTAATTTTACAATTCCTCAATTGGTGCTACAAACAAAATTTTCATTTTTTTCTCTTTTTTTCTTTGCTTTTGGTTTTATCGCATGTAGTAATTCAACTGACTCTGCCACTGTACAGAATGAAGAAAACTTTTCAAATCCTTTGCCTCAGGAACAAAATTGGTTGACGGATCTAATGCAGAAGGACTTGCTGACAGATGAAACATATCTTCAAATGATCCCACAAGAAATAATTGGATACCCTTTATTGAACAGTAGGCCCTATCCGGGTCTGAAAGGGGTGTATGCAGTGTATTCCTCATCTGAAGATCCGGATGATCCTCATATTATTCTTCAGGTAATAGATGGTGCGGGGCATCATCAGTTTCAACATGTCAATGCGGTCTATAAAATGCTTCAACTTGATCTTAATGAAAATTCTGAGGAATTAAGCGCATCAACGAAGGACTATAAAGGAATGAGGATTTTGGTGAAAAGTATGAATAAAAACAATCAAAATAAGATTAGTAGTGAAATAGAATTCATCAAATCTAACCGTTATCACGTCACATTGACCGGTAATGTTCTAGACCTGGATGGACTTTATTTGGCATTGGAATACCTTGATGAGTATGTATTTCCAAGTTGAGCAAAAAATTAAATATTAGGAACAGTTCCTTTCTCCATAAAAAAACCACTTACGACAAGTATGGCTAAAAAAATGAAAATCTGGATAATGATTTTTTTCTGTCTGCTGATGATAGGATGTGGATGGGATGGAAAGGGAATTCCTGAAAGAAATACCGCATCCCAAGCTTTTGTACCAAAAGAAAATTATACACCTGATACTTCCACCTCACCTGTTGCCTATCCAAAAAAAGGATTGGACAAAGAAATACCACTTAGCAGTGAAAAGATCAAAGAATTATTGCCTGAGAAAATAGCGCTTTATAGCAGGACTAAGTTGATAATGGGTGATACAGAGTCCTTGGGATATTCAGGCCTGATAGCCACCTATCAGTATTTTCCAGGTGCGGAAAAATCAATTTCTGTTGAAATCATCGATGGTGCAGGAACTGCCGGTGCTGTCATGGTCCATGCTGCTGAAGAGCGATTAAAACTGGATTTTGAAGAAAAAAAAGCCAATGGTTATATCCGTATTTTTCAAAGAGAAAATCTTAGGGTGAAGGAAAAGGAAGATACATTTGATAGCTATTCCGAAGTTGAATTTGTTTACCAAAACCGTTTTCACTACCTGTTCAGGGCCTATAAAACCCCCATCCATGAACTTTGGGAGTTTATTGTACAAACTGGGTTTTTAACTTCCTAATGAAGTAGCTAATGAAAATAAGTAAAAATAACCATCCTAATTTGAAACGTTGATGTTTTACACATACTTCAACAATGTTACACCAGTATGATTCTTTGTTACATTATTGATATAGAAGAAGGTGTGAAGGATGTTAATTTGAATATTCAAACCTTTTAAAAGTATCAAACTAATTAATTGAAATATATGAAAGCTTTATTAACTCTAGGTTTTACTTGCTGTGTTTTTTGGGCAAATGCACAGGAAATCAGTGGGAATATCAAAAACCATGGGAAATCCGATATGGATATGGTCCTGATGCTTTTTGGGATGGATTATCCCGTCTCAATTGGTAAGGTTGATAAAAAAGGTCAGTTTACTGCTAACCTGGACAATCTTAGTTTGGACCAAATACCTGAAGAAAACCTATCCATGTCCATGGGGCCACTTTATTGGAACTTTCATTTTAATTGTAATAATTCTGATCCTTTCGGAGAAAACGCAGAAAATCTGGCTGCAAGGCAGGATTTTGTAAGATTGACCAAGAATGGAGAATGGGCAGGAACGGTCTTTTTGGTTTCTGATGAAGGCCTAAGACCCTGGATAGAGGATTCAGGGTATAACAATGCCATAAAAGGGTCTTTTTATGAGGTGATGTATGTGGTAGATGATGTGAGATTGAATATGACCTGCAACAGCAGTGTCTATGCAGCTGATAATGAAGAGGTGGAAACAGAATACCGTTTCGATATTGAGTTGAAGAAAGGCTTCAATTGGGTAGAATATACCATTGAAGAAGTGTATGAAACAGATCCTAATATCAGGGCCTCTTTTCCTTCCAAAGTAACCATCAGCAATGTGAAAGATCCTTCCAAAATGCTTTGGGTGGGGACTTATTATTAATGCCTTAAATTTTATCAAAATGAAAGAAGCATTTCGGATCAATTCTGCTATCGTTGCTTTAATGGTATTCATTTTAATGTCAGGATGCGGCAGCAATGAGGAAGACATGAATCCAGATGACATCAACAATTCAGGCTTTTTTTTGAAAGCCAAGGTGAATGGAGCTTTGGTTGAGTTTAAACAAGAGGAGTTGCAGTTGGTCAATGTTGGTTCTGCAATCCCAGGGGTCTATGAAATTAGTATTTCTGCTGGAGCGAGTCTTTCCGATGAATCAGGATATTCTGAAGCAATCACACTTATTGTAAGAGATGATTCACCCATTGGAGTTAAGACCTACGATTACCTCAGACCATTTACAGAAACAGGTTTTGGACTGAAGGGATTTATTTTGGGCTATCTCAATGCTTCTGAAGGTCTGGGTTATGTTACAGATGTTGATGAAGAGGATTCGATTTTGCAGATAACAGAATTGACCAATACCCGGATAAAAGGAAAATTTTCAGGAATAATATATGATATAGTTTCAGGGAATTCTAAAAATATTACAGAAGGTGAGTTTTTCCTTAAGGTAGATAATATGAACTAACTTCTATATGATTGTCCTATAATGTCAACAATTACCTAAATATGTTTTTGGGATAACTTTTTTTGAACTTAAATACTTTTTCCTGCCCAATTGGGGCAGGTTTTTTTGTTTGAATGAAATACAATATAAAGTTTTCCTTAAAAAAGTAAATAAGGATAACTCTAAAGCTTGACTATAGATTATTGACAAAACCCCATTCTGTTACAGGATTGCTATCATTTGATACATGCGTGATATTCTTTGCAAGAGATGATTTGAATTTTTAGGAGAGATTTCAGGCATACTGGAATCGTAGAATTAAAAACAAATCAGTATGGAACCAATTTTACATTTAAGCCCTAGTAAAAAAGTATCCAAAATTTTTTCTCAGTTTGATTTTGGAAATAGCTTTTTTAAAGGAAGAAATTCTTTTTTAATGATTTTTCTTCTTTTTCTTCAAACAACTGTATTTGCCCAGGCACCAACTGTGCCTTCATCCAACCTTACTTTTACAGACATAGACGGGGATCGGTTTATTGCAAGATATACATCAGGAAATGGGCAAAACCGGATTATCATAGCCAGTGAAAGTCCGATCACGGCCGTGCCTGTTGATGGGGCAGATTATTTGGCAGGAAATTATGGGCTGGGAAATGAAATCAGTCCGGGCCAGTTTGTGGTGTATAAAGGCAATTCTTCAGCAACTTGGCTTTATGGATTCAATCATTCCACTACCTATTACATCAGAATCTACGAATACAATGGATCCAATTTCACCACTCAATATTTAAAGGATCAATTTTTAGAAGGAACAGTTACCACGCTCACAGGCCCAACGGTTCAGGCGAGTAATTTGACTTTCAGCAATGTCACGGGGAATTCGATGACCTTAAACTGGACCAAAGGAGACGGTTCTTTCCGTCTGATCGTGGCCCGTGTAGGTGCTCCTGTGGATGCGGAGCCAGTGGACCTGGTCAGTTATGGATCGAGCAGTTCTTTTGGTAGTGGGGTTCAATTGAGCCCTGGGAATTACTCGATCTACAACGGATCGGGCACCAGCATGACTCTGACGAATCTTTCCCCAAACAATACATATCATTTTTCAATTTTTGAATACAACGGGAGTAGTGGACGGATTTACCTGCGTCCCGGAGCTACAGGAAGTCAGTTAACGGCCTCTGCACCTACGGTTCCGGCAACTAATTTTTCTACCCGCAACGTTGATGGAGACCGGTTTATCTATGAGTTTACCCGGGGCAACGGTACGAACAGAATGGTAATAGCCAAAAAAGGGAGCCCGGTGACTGCAGTTCCGGTAGATGGACAGACGTATTCAAGAAGTGAGACATTTGGTTTGGGGACGGAGATTGCACCGGGCGAGTTTGTGGTGCATAATGGGACGGCCAATGCGGTATGGCTGTATGGATTGGAGCCAGGGACTACCTATCATTTTGCTGTTTTCGAATACAATGGAACGGGATCGGAGACTTTTTATCTGAAAGATCCTTATTTGGCAGGTTCGGGCAGCACCCTGACAGGTCCTACTGTTCAGGCGAGTGATTTGACTTTCAGCAATGTCACGGGGAATTCGATGACCTTAAACTGGACCAAAGGAGACGGATCATCCCGTCTGATCGTGGCCCGTGTAGGTGCTCCTGTGGATGCGGAGCCAGTGGACCTGGTCAGTTATGGATCGAGCAGTTCTTTTGGTAGTGGGGTTCAATTGAGCCCTGGGAATTACTCGATCTACAACGGATCGGGCACCAGTATGAATTTGACGAATCTTTCTCCTAACCAGACGTATCACTTTTCAATTTTTGAATTCAACGGGAGTAGTGGAAGGATTTACCTGAGGCCTGGC
>NZ_JBHUIV010000021.1:0-8794 GCF_042683085.1 Shivajiella indica
CTGCCCAGGCGACGGATACGGAGACGATCACGCCTATAGCGGCATCGCCGTCCATTGAGATCACCAAGACGGGAACCTACAACGACACTGACGGGGACGGCAGGGCGAGTGCGGGCGACCAGATCAGCTACACCTTTACAGTTGAGAACACGGGGAACGTGACCTTGACCGGAGTTGTGGTGACGGATCCACAGGCGACTGTGAGCGGAACCCCGATAGCGGTGATGGCTCCCGGAGCGGTTGACAACAGTACCTTCACGGCGGTGTACACGCTAACACAGGCGGACATCGATGCGGGCACGTTCACCAACGTTGCGACGGCTACGGGCCAGTACAACGGAAATGTAACCGATACGGATGATGACGTACAGAACTTTACAAGGATTCCTTCCATCAGTTTAAGCAAAACTGCCAATAAGACATCAGTGAGTGCTGCAGGAGAAGAGATTGTTTATACTCTGACTGTGACAAATACCGGCAATGTGACCCTTAGAAATACCAGGAAACTGGATCCAAAAGTTTCCTATGACAATAATGTGGGTTCACTGGCTCCGGGAGAGAGTGTTTCTATAAATATCACTTATGTGGTTACGCAAGAAGATATAGATGCTGGGAAAATTGAAAATATTGCTTCAGTAATAGGAAGAGATCCAAATGGTGATGAAATCTCAGATGAAGCGATTTTAGTGATTAATGTTCCACAGAATCCTTCTCTAAGTCTGAATAAGACAGCCAATAAAACAACTGTAAGTGCAGCAGGAGAAGAGATTGTTTATACCTTGACTGTAACCAATACAGGCAATGTGACCATCAATGATATCAGGAAACTTGATCCAAAAGTTTCGTATGACAATAATGTGGGTTCACTGGCTCCGGGAGAGAGTGCTTCTATAAATATCACTTATGTGGTTACGCAAGAAGATATAGATGCTGGAATAATTGAAAATATTGCTTCAGTAATAGGAAGAGATCCAAAAGGTGATGAAACCTCAGATGAAGCCAGTTTGGTGGTTGATGTAATACAGAATCCTTCTCTGAGTCTAAACAAGACTGCTAACAAAACAACTGTAAGTGCAGTAGGAGAAGAGGTTGTTTATACCTTGACTTTAACAAATAATGGTAATGTTACCATCAGTAATATTAACAAGTTGGATCCAATGCTTTCCTATGATCAGAATATTGGAGCATTGGCGCCTGGGGAAAGCATATCTATTAATCTTATCTATGTGGTAACTCAAGGGGATTTAGATAGAGGTTTAATTGAGAATATTGCCTCTGTAACCGGACAGGAACCAAGTGGGGAAGAAATAGCAGATCAAAGCAGTGCTACCATTGAAGTCAATCAAAATGCACAGCTTACTGTAGTGAAAACTGCGGACAGCCAGGATTATTCTGAAATAGGTCAGGTGATTGGGTACACAATTGTAATTTCCAATACTGGAAATGTAACCCTAAAAGATATTGTGGTCAAAGATCCTCTTACAGGATTGGAAACAACACTGGCTACTTTATCTCCAGGAATAGCGGTCAGTCTAGAAACTTCTTACACAGTTACTCTTGAAGATTTGGAGAGAGGAATTATTGTAAATAATGTGTCTGCCACAGCATTTGCACCTGACGGAAGCGAAATCAATGGAGAAGACAGTGTGACTATATCAGGGGAGGCGAAACAGATTATTGCTAATGATGATGCATTTGGTGACTTTACGGTTTCATTTACCGGTGTGTTGGGTAATATTCTTGATAATGATTTGCTTGATGGACAGCGTCCAAACCCTAACGATGTGGACTTTGAATTTACTGAACTGGATGGTATCATTGGTCTGAATATCGATGAAAATGGTGAACTCAGTTTGATTATTCCAGGAATCAATGAAGCCAGAGAATACACCTTAAGGTACGTGCTCAGAGAAACGTTGAATCCAACCAATTCGGATGATGCTATTGTGACATTCAGATTGGTCAATAATGAAGGGGACCTATCGGTGGAAAAGACTTCAAATGAAATAGAAATCTTTGAGGGAGATGAATTTGAATATTTCATTACAGTATCCAATCTTGGATCAACGGATGCTACAGATGTTGAAATTGTAGATGATCTTCCTGCCGGTGTTTCTTATGTAAGTTCCAACTTCGAATCCAATAATAATGCAATTGAAGTAAATACTTCAGTGCAAGGGAGTAGGGTTACCTGGACGATACCTTTATTACCTGTAGAGGGAGTGGTGGTGATTACGATGAAAGTTAAAGCGGAAGCACTTCCAAGTGATGTGGCCCAAACAATTACCAACAGGGTGTCAGTAAGTTCTACCGAAGAGGATATCAATCCATCAGATAATTCTGATACAGATGTTAACCGAATAAATCCATTCTTTATACCAAATGTGATCACACCGGACGGAGATGGTAAAAATGACACATTTGAAATCAAAGGATTGAAAAAGTTTGTCCAAAATGAAATTGTCATCTTCAACAGGTACGGAGACCACGTGTTCAAACAAAGTAATTATGAAAACGGTTGGGATGCACCTGGATTAACACCTGGAACCTACTTCTATGTGCTGACAGGAGAGGATGCTCAAGGAAGAAAACATGAATTCAAAGGATGGATTCAGGTCATAAAAAAGGATGGATCAACTATCAATAAGATTTATTAAAAGATGGTATTATATAATAGGATAAAGGTTTCTTTTTGGATTTTTTAAACAAAAACAGTTGATTTTTATTAAAGAGGCTGTCTCATTAATGGGAACAGCCTCTTTTTTATTCGGGTAGGCGTTTGCGCTATATTTCATATAGCCAAATCTTAGGGCCTTCATTTGACTTATGACGAAGCTTTCTTTTTTAACTTTTTTAAAAGCTTTTGTAACGCCCCCCCAAAAAGGAGCATGGTTTTTTGATTTCACAAATTTTCTTAAGGTGGTAGTTTGTCTTTAAAAAGTGCTTTGAAAATTTAGATAGGAAGGCTTAATAATTATTTTTATATTCCAAAAAATCCTTCATTTGTCCTTGTGAATATCTTGTGATTTTAATTTTAAAATCCATAAATATGTATTTTACAATAAAAAAAATGTAATATATGTGAATTTTTTTTAAATGCTTCTTGACTTGAATTACAAATTCATATATATTTACAGCAAATTCATATATTTGAAATAAAAAAATGAATTATTTTAAGTATTTGTGATTGATAAGTTTCTGATTTATAGACCGTAAACAACAATGTGATGAAAGGTTTTCATTTAAGTGATGGTTTGGCGAATACCGCCGGAAAGATAAGGATAAATACAATTTTCAAATTTATTTTATTTTTCATTTTTCTTGGGAATAAAGTTCAGGCCCAAAATTCAATAATAGTAAATGGGACACAGAATAATATCCCGATTCAAGAGGTAACTTTAATAGTTGATAGAAATGGTCCCAATGAACAAAGAATTGTTCAAAATACGCCAGGACTACCAAACCCACTTCCAGAAAACGGCAGGGCTGAAGTCGAATCTATTTTATTAGGAAATGGAGAAAGAATTTTTGCAACAAACAGGTTTCCGGTAGTCAAAACGGCCAATCCTGGTTTAGGAACAAATGTTACACCTAATGCCATAAGAGTGATAAAATATAATCACACAAATTCAAATGAATATATATCCCACTCAAATTTAAGTCAATTTTTAGAAGCAATTCAGGAAGTGGTTTCAACTCCTGACCTTAGGTCTTACTGGGATATTGGAAGTACTCCAATTTTCTCAGAGGATAGTGCATTTTTGGATATTATTTATCCCAACCAAATTCCTCAATCAGGTTATTTGATGATATCTGAACGTAACGGAAACTCTGCACTGGACCTTTTGCCATTAGACATAGATGGTAATGTAATTGAAGGTTCAACAAGGGTAGAATTAAGAGTACAGTTTGATTGGAATACAGGAGTAAACCATCAGGTGGATGCAACGAATCAAAAACAATGGTTAACAGTTTTCACTCCGGATTTGTTTGGAACAGAGGAACCAATCTATGGATTTAGGGTTTTTGATATTGGGGAAAGTGATGGTAAAATAATCTTTTTTGCAAGGGAAATTTCCGCTGCTCCTGATAATTCAGGGCCAATTTTTGGATTTTTTGGAGGAAACAATGTTCTCAATATTTTTGATAATGATGAACTTGATGGAAAAGTTTTGGATCCATCTGAAATAAATTTAACAATTTTTGATATAGATGGGGCAATTGCTGAAGGTGTTTTAATTATAGATCAGGATCCAAATTCACCAAACTTTGGGTCAGTTTCTGTTAGACCGGGTACTCCAGCAGGTATTTACACTTTTGAATATGAAATAGAGGACAAACTTGATGGTAGAAAAGATAGAGCCGTCGTAACAATAAGGGTTGTGGATCCTGTTGATTCTGATTTTCCTGACTGTAGAGATCAGGATTTTGAATGCCAATCCGGAGATCTTGTTTTTGAAAATGTCTTTTTGAGTGATGCTCTTGGAAACCCTATTCAAGATACGGATTTGTCCTGTGAGATTGGCACTACCAGGGAAGTTTACTTAGCGCTTTCATTGGTGTCCAATTCGCCAACCACTTTATTTGAAACCAGATTCTTTGCAGATTTGTCCCTAGGAAATTTAAGTCTACCTGTAAATGCATTTCTCGGAACAATAGAACCATCTCAAGATCCACAAACCAGGATTTTAACTAATGCTTTTATTTGGAGTTGTGGCGATGCCATAAAATTGAATGATATCCTTGTTACTTGGCTTACAGAGGAACCTGAGCCTAATGAGATAATTGAAAATTGTGAGCCGTACGAACCTCAGAACAGTCAATGTTTAACTGAGTTACTGGTTTCGACGCCTTTGTCTTTGGATTTTTCATGGGTGGCATGTAGTAATGGTGAAGAATTTAGTTTTGATTTCACTTCAATTGTTGGAGGAGGAACTTCAATTAATAATGAATCTGTTTCGAGCATTTCTTATGCATATGCCTGGGATTTTAACAATGATGGAAATATTGATTCAGAAGTAGCTAATCCGTCTTATGTTTACGAAAATAGCTCTGCCACACAGGTCAAACTTACAGTAAATGATGGAACTGGTAATTCTATCACAAAAATTAAAAATATTGTATACCCATCTCAAATTTTAATTAATGGAGAAATTTCGGATCCAACGACTGGGCTCTCTGATGGTGGGGTTGTTTTGGAAATTTCCGGAGGAACTGGAGATTACATAGTGAATTGGTTTAAGGATGGCCAATTAATTTCAAGTGAAAATAATTTGACCAATATTTCTTCAGGGATCTATGTGGTGGTCGTAAAAGATGAAAATGGATGTGAAGCTACTACTGAATTTAATGTAGGGTCTTTAAACCTAATTATAGCCAATGTTGATAATATAGGAGTTTTCACAAGTGAGGGTGGTCTTTCACCTATCAATGCATTGGATAATGACACCTATAATGGTGGACCTGCTACTACTTCCAATGTCCAGATTTCTATTGTGACTCCTGATCCTTTTGAAGTATTGACCCTTGATGTAAATAATGGGAATATTTTCGTTTCCCCTGGGGCAGAACCTGGAACCTACGAATTGGTGTACCAAATTTCCGATTTGGAAAATCCAAGTAATATTTCCACAGCTACAATAACTGTAATCATTGATGATGCGTTTTTATTGACTGGAGTTGAAATAAATAAAACTGCTTCAACAGAATCTTATGATACTGTGGGTGAAGTGATTACTTACACCATTACAGTCACCAATATTGGTACGACAACTTTGGTTGATTTAGAGGTAACTGATCCATTGACCGGGTTTGAAGAAAAAATTGATTCTTTGGAGCCAGGCACCGAAAATTCTGTATCCTTTACAACAAATTACATTATTTCTCAAGAAGATCTTGACAATGGTGAAGTCATAAATACTGCTTCTGTAGTAATGGGAGATCTTAAAAGGAGTGCAACTGAAATTATTACAGCTATTCAAAATCCTTCAATTGAATTTGAAAAAACAGCCGATAAGACAATTGTGACTGAAGCAGGTGAGGTAATAGTTTATACCCTCACGGTAACCAATACAGGTAATGTCACTCTTTTTGATTTAAGGAAGTTGGACCAAATGGTTAATTATGATGTTAATATTGGTTCACTTTCACCAGGTGAAAGCAGATCTGTAGATATTAGTTATGTAGTCACACAAGCTGATATGGATCGTGGGACAATTGAGAATTTAGCTACGGTTTCTGGAAAGGGAAGAAGCGGTGAAGATACTTCTGGGGAGGACATTGTGGTGGTTGGTGTTGATCAAATTGCCCAGTTAGAAATAGTTAAGTCATCCTCTAGTCCTGATTTTACAGAGATAGGTCAGGAAATTGTATACACAATCACGGTAAGTAATAATGGAAATGTGACTTTGACCAATATTCTGGTCAGCGATCCTCTTACCGGTTTTGAGACACTCATTGATACCTTGGCCCCAGGAGTTTCGGTTAGTTATGAAACAATCTATATTGTGGTATTGGAAGATATTGAACGGGGATCCATTGTGAACATTGTAACTGTTACTTCAACGGATCCAAACGGAGAAGAAGTGAATGGGGAGGACAGCATCACAATTGGTGGGGGCTCTAACGAAATCATAGCAAATGATGATAATTTAGGCGACTATGATTTTAACTTCACCGGAATTCTTGGAAATATCCTTGATAATGATCTTTTGGAAGGCCAACGTCCAGATCCAGCAGATGTAGATTTCGAATTTACTGAACTTGATGGTATTGTTGGATTGGAAATTAATGAAAATGGAGAGCTTACGCTTACCATACCAGGAGTTAACGAAGCCAGAGAATACACCTTGAGGTATGTTTTGAGAGAAACACTGAATCCTACCAATAGTGATGATGCGATTGTGACATTTAGACTATTGAATCCAGATGTTGACATTTCAGTGAGCAAGACCTCTAATGATATTGAGGTATTTGAAGGGGATGAATTTGAATACGTGATCACAGTGAGCAATATCGGTGAGACCGATGCTTCAGAGGTTGTGG
Organism: Shivajiella indica; assembly: GCF_042683085.1. NCBI lineage: Bacteria > Pseudomonadati > Bacteroidota > Cytophagia > Cytophagales > Cyclobacteriaceae > Shivajiella > Shivajiella indica. The sequence continues at coordinate 7,045 of NZ_JBHUIV010000021.1, forward strand.
TAACAGATGAACTTCCTGCAGGAGTGAGCTATATCAGTTCAAGTTTTGTGTCTACAAGTAATGAGGTTGAATTGACCACAACGATTCAGGGTAACAACATAATTTGGAACATACCGTTCCTACCTGCTGATGCAGTTGTAACCATAACTTTGAGAGTAAAGGCGAATCCGCTAACTGGAGAAAATCCACTTTCCATTACCAATAATGTGACAGTGGTGTCTTCAGAGGATGAGGTCAACCCAGGTGATAATTCAGATACTGATGTGAATATTATTCAACCTTTCTTCATTCCGAATGTGATCACGCCAAACAGTGACGGTAGAAATGATACATTTGAAATTAAGGGTCTGAACAAATTTGTAAGCAATGAAATTGTGATCCTGAACAGATATGGCGATACTGTATTCCAAAGAAGCAATTACAATAACGACTGGGATGCACCAGGCCAAGGAGCAGGAACTTACTTCTACGTGCTGACCGGGGTAGATGCCCAGGGAAGAACGCATGACTTTAAGGGATGGATTCAAGTGATCAGGTAAGCCTAAAGATTAAATTTTATAACTTTAAAAAGCGGCTCAAAAGGCCGCTTTTTTTGTGTTTAAGAAAAATTTAATTTCTCCTTATAAAGGGCTAAATATCAGCTGTTAATACTTTATAGACACCTCTTTTAATTTTTTCATACCTATAAAAAAGTATTTTAAAATAAATTTTTTGTATTTAGATAAAAAAATATTTGGGTTAATGCTTGACATGAAAAGCAAAAAACTGTATGTTTACGTCATAAAAGTTATTTGGAATTTTATCTGTTGACCTGTGAGGGTCAAAAACCGGTCCCGGGGGCCGGAAAGGGAGTAAAAACAGGAATCGGGACGGATTGAGTGTCCCGGAAAAGAGAGGGCTGCCGCGGCCTGTAAATGCGGCAAAGGACCATATAAATCAAATAAACCGAGAAGTGATGAAAAAGATTTTTAACATTTTGTTGGCGGCGGGCATTTTTGCGATGTCAGCGGGCCGTACGGAGGCCCAGCAGCTGCCGCAGTTCAGCCAGTACATATTCAACGGCCTCCACATCAACCCTGCGTATGCGGGCTACAAGAACGAGGGCTATATACAGAGCACGTACAGGAGCCAGTGGATGGATTTTCCGGGTGCCCCGCGCACATTTACGGTGACGGCCGACCTGAGTGCCAATGAGGGCAAGATGGGCTTCGGTGCGTCCTTTCTTACCGACCAGATCGGTCCGACCCGTACGACGACGGCGCTTCTGACCTATGCGTACAGGCTGCAGACGGGTGACGATTCCTTTTTCAGCCTTGGTGCGAGCGGCGGTTTTTCCGACTATATGATAGACGGGGACATGCTGCGCTACAACGACCCGAACGACCCGAACATCCCGGAGGGCCGTCTGACGATGCTTACGCCGAACATGAACCTTGGTGCCTTCTGGCACAGCAGCAGGTTCTATGCGGGGCTGAGCGCGTACAACCTTGTGGGGAAGGGATCCCTTGAGCGTGAGGACATCGCGCTTGCGTTCCACGACGTACATTTTTTCCTTACTGCGGGGGCGATTTTCCCTCTTGGGGACAAGCTTCAGTTCAAGCCGAGCTTCCTGGTGAAGGAAGTGAAGGGTGCGCCGACGTCCTACGATCTTAACGGGATGTTCCTGTTCATGGAGCGTCTGTGGCTGGGCGGTTCGTACCGTTCTAACGTGAAGATCTGGAACGACAACCTGGAGGACAACCTGAACGGC
>NZ_JBHUIV010000022.1:0-3172 GCF_042683085.1 Shivajiella indica
TGGGAATGAAGAATGAAGAATTAGGAATTAAGAATGAAAGAATTAAGGATATAAAAAAATATTTTTTCCCTAAGCAATTAGGAAACTAAGAAACGGTCTATTTGATTTACTGAAAAGGCTGCCCGGGGTCCGGTCAGCTTTTTTTCTTTTTATGATGCTTTTGATAAAAGAATAAAATCCTGTTTTTGTTCTGATTTGCAAAAAAAATTGGATTCGGTTGGGATGCAAAAATCCAGTCTCTTTAGTTTTGATGTCTGGATTTTCTTCTTTGAAATATTAAGTTTTGGTAGAATTTTTACCGAGGATTTATACTGATATTTCAAGCTTTCAAATCCACTATTTTACAAACTAATCGGTTCGAAAAACCAGAATATTTTGTTTTGATTAACCCATCGTCGTTTCAAAATTTTCTATTGTTTTCTTCATAATACCCAACTCTTTAAACGAAGTTGATAGGTGAATTTTTGATTGAAATACAGATTTTTGAGCAGGTATTCCTCAAAAAAATCATTTTCTAGAAAAAAAAAATTTTTCAATGTGCACAAAAAATTTTGCATTTCATATCCAAAAAAAATACGATTATAGAAGAATATTTTGTTATACTACATTTTGACAAAAAATAATTTTTTGTTTTATAAAAATTTTTATGATTTTTACCGCAGCTACGAACTGCAATCTTTATTACGGTTTTACATTAGATCCTTAAAAAATGAAAACAATTGTTCATTTGGATGTCAGGGAGCAGGTGCCCCCAACGTTCATTTCTCCATGGTATGAAATGGAGATTAATTCTTTAGGTTCCAAAATTTTTATAGGAACCCTATTTACTAAAGAAATTCAACTTGCTGGATTGACATTTTTAAATCCATCTAAATTAATCTCTTAGGCTATGAAAAAGATCATTTACAATCTTGCCCTTTTTGCATGGATTTTTGTTTTAGGAATATTGTTGAATTCTCAACATCTCCATGCGCAGAATCAACCTAATTTGTTGGATTTAAGAACATGTGGGTTAAGTTGTTCATCCAATAATTACTCAGTTGAAGAAGTTTTTTTGAGTGATATCAATGGAAATCCAATTACAAACAGTTTTGCAACCTGTACTATTGGGCAGCAACAAACTGCTTATATCAGTTTTAAATATTCAACGAATTCAGGATCTTCGACAAGTAATGGGCGATTATTTGCAGATTTATCGATTGGTAATGATGCCATATTTTTAAATTATTTTTTTGGAAATCTAGCTGCTGCGAAAAATAATCCTGTAACCATTACACTTACTGAATTACCAATTAATTGGGTTTGCGGTCAGGAAGTCAGATTGATTAATCCTGTTTTAGCCTGGACGACCAGTGGTTCAGCGAATCTTTCACAGAGCTATGATTGTAACAGTTATCCAAGTGCCCAATGTCAATTTAATAATGATATTTTGGTAGATGCACCTTTAGCTGTACAATTTGACTATACAGCTTGTACTGTTGCAGGTTCAACAACTGTTAATTTTTTAAACACATCAACCGGAGGAAGATTACCATATACCTACAGCTGGAACTTTGGACCTAATGCAACTCCGGCTAATTCTAACCAAGCGAACCCTGTGGTTGTTTATACAGGATCCGGTTCTGCAACCCTTACCGTCACTGATGCGGTTGGGGTCTCCAATACATTTACCCAATCTATAGTTATACCGGATGAAATACTGGTTACCCCTACGGTCAGTCAACCAACCCCCGGAAACTCTGATGGATCTATTTCCTTGGTTATTGTGGGAGGTACCGGTACCATTTCAATTACTTGGAATGATGGAGTAACTGGATCTTCGAGAAATAATTTAAGTCCAGGTACTTATCAGGCTACCATTACAGATGAAAATGGATGTACAAAGATCGAAACGTATGTATTGATAGCCCCTGTACCGAATATCAGTTTGGTAAAGACAGGAGTTTATGTTGATACCAATGGCGATGGACTTCAGAATTTAGGAGATATTATTAATTATACTTTTTTAATTACTAATACAGGGAATGCTAATTTAGTCAATGTTACCCTTAGTGATCCGGGAATAAATTTAACCGGATCACCTTTTTCACTTAATGAAGGTGATTGGGATAATACCACCTTTAGTGGTACTTATACCATTACCCAAGCGGATATTGAAACTGGATCTTTTAGCAACACTGCTACAGTAACTGCCACAGCCGGATCCCTCACTGTTGAGGATGAAAGCACTTTTGTGGTGAATTTTACACAGGTTCCAAGGATTATTGTGGAGAAAAATCAAATAGGAGGCCCAAATCCAGTTACTGCTGCAGGACAGGTTATAGAATATGAAATCACTGTTGAAAATACAGGTAACCTGAATATTTCCAACCTAATTGCAACAGACTTTTTGCCTGGTTCTGATACTGGTGTTATTTTGACACTGTTGGCTGGAGATGATAACAGTGATGGAATTCTTAATCCTGGAGAATTTTGGGAATATGAAATTTCTTACACTGTTACACAGGCAGATATTGATTTAGGAGATAATCTGGTTAATGTTGTGTCAGTGTCTTCTCCACAATTAGCAAATCCAGTTGGAAGTAATGCAGTAACTACAGTAAGTCAGGTTGAGGAAATTGAAATCGAAAAGACAGCCAGCAAAACAACTGATGTTCAGGCTGGAGACGAAATTACCTATAGCTATCTGGTGACCAATACTGGGAATATAACCCTAAACTCCATTAATATCAATGATGTGCATCCTGGTACAGGAACTTTAAGCACACCTTCAACTCAGGATCCTATTGATAACCTTGCTCCTGGTACTTCCATAACTTTTACTGCAACCTATACAGTTACCCAGCAGGATATTGACAACAATGTGGCCATTACCAATGAGGCAACTGTTTCAGGAACTGCGGCTAATGGAGTTCCCGTTTCGGCAATAGATACAGAGACCATCACGCCAGAAGATGCAGTACCTGGGATAGAAATTCTGAAAACCGGCACATTTGAAGATGTGAACGGCAATGGGAGGGCTGATGCAGGAGAATTCATAAATTACACCTTTACAGTTGAGAACACGGGCAACGTGACCTTGACCGGAGTTGTGGTGACGGATCCACAGGCGACTGTGAGCGGAACCCCGATAGCGGTGATGGCCCCGGGAGCGGTTGACAACAGTACCTTC
>NZ_JBHUIV010000024.1:0-1337 GCF_042683085.1 Shivajiella indica
CTGTATTCTAAGGTTAAAGCAAGTGGAATAGTACAATTTTGTTAATTATTTTCAAGCTGCGTACTTATAAATGTCCACATATGGTGAATCTCTATCTATGACAGCAAAGATTCTCGAAAGCAGTTTGTTTCTGATTATGTTTAAAGTACTCATATTGTTTTTTCCTTTTTGAATTCTGTTATCATAATATTGCTTCATTTCTGGATTGTACTGGATGGCTGTGCCTGCACACATAGTCAGCAATGCTTTAATCCTTTTATTTGCAAGCTTGTTTGTCTTGGTTCTTCCGTTTGAAGTTCCTGATTGATTCGGAAAAGGAGCAATACCTGCATAGCTGGCAAACTTTCTCCAGTTCTCAAAAGCTGAAAAGCCTCTGGTCAGAATAATCATCATAATTGCGGTCTGAGGGCCAATTCCTTTTATGGAGTTTAACAACTTGTACTGTCTCAGAAGATTGTCATCTTCCATTATCAGTTCTTCGATTTCCTTTTCAATTCTTTCTATTTGCCCATTCAGGCAATTTATCACCTCTTGTTGGGATTGAAGATAGACCTCAAACCCACTGTCGGGGAACTGCTCGACATACTCTCCAAGTCTTGCTTTATAAGCTGCTCTTTCACTGACCATACGCTCTCTAAGGGATGAAAGCTTCTTTAATTTCTCCAGAGTCTGTGAAGGCAGTTTATACAGTTGGAGTTTTTCCCGCTTCTCGTAAATGTACTCTGATATGTCCCGGGCATCAGCCTTATCTGACTTCCCTCTTCTGATCCCTAGGGATCTCTTGAGTTCCAGACCTGGGATCACGGTGAAATCGAATCCGTTTTGGTCCAGAAACAGGATGAGGTTTTCGGAGTAAAGACCCGTATGTTCAAAACCAAAGACCAATTCCGAATGACATATCTTCCCCGCTTTTTCCATTACCCATTCAATCATCTGGGTAAAGCCCTCCTTGTTATTGGGAAAAACCCTGTGACAGGCAAAAGTCCGGAGATAAACATCAAGAGTGGACTTACTCACATCAATTCCAATAAATACATTAAATTTCATAACTTTACGGTTAAGTTTAACAATTTAGGTTGCCGAAACTAAAACCTTTAGAAGGCCTTGAGAACCTAAAATTCTAACTGGTTATTTTGGCAACCTTTTAAAGAATGGGGACTGATACAGACAATAGGTCTAAAGCCTAGCCGACAAGAAAGTTCACCCCATTCTTTTTTGGCCTTAAAATTAACTTATCCACCGTTATCAACAAGTTATAAGTCTCCCCCCAGACCCCCCTCAATGTTGATAGTAATAATAGCTTTATTAGAATATTTATATTTTGTAAATCTAAAGGC
>NZ_JBHUIV010000025.1:0-176122 GCF_042683085.1 Shivajiella indica
AAACTGCTTTCGAGAATCTTTGCTGTCATAGATAGAGATTCACCATATGTGGACATTTATAAGTACGCAGCTTGAAAATAATTAACAAAATTGTACTATTCCACTTGCTTTAACCTTAGAATACAGACAGGCCTGCCTTTGTCGAAGACAGGCCTGCAAAAGCATTCAGGCAGGCTTGGGCCCTATCACTGTAGTCTCCTGACTGCTTCCTAAAAATTCACATTGCTTATCGCCGGCGATCCCAACCATTCTCTGATCTCACTTACCGCGCCGGCCTGCCTGACTGGCAAAGGCAGGCTCTGGGGTCGGCCTGGCATTATCAACCTGGGGCTGCGGGCATTCTGCCCTTACCCCAGGTTATTATATCTATCGCCCCTACAGGGCTATTTCGTTCAAGTTCATGCTCTAGTATACAACTAGGGATTCGTGTCAATCCGCAAGCTTCGCGCCTAATCCCTTTTCACATTCCCCTTCAAATGCACATTTTCATCAAAGTCTATCCAGATGCCAAACATAAGATTCAAAATTTGTGTAATTAGTGTAATTTGTGGTTCAATAAATCCTTTTCCCCAATAGTACCGAGCTCCCCAATTCTCAAAGCTCCCACTTTTCCGAAATCCCCCCTTCGAATTCCGAAATTCCTCCCTTCATTCAGTATCGCCGGCGATTCTATCCATTCTCCGATTCCATTTAGAGCGCCGGCCTGCCCGCCCGAATGGGGGCTCTGTGGTCGGGCTCGCATCATCAACCCAGGGTTCCGGTCGTTCCTCCCTCACCCTGGGCTACCGATAGACCGCCCCGCCTGATCGGACGGGCAGGCCCTACAGGGCGGTTCCAAGCTCATTCCAAATAACATCTCTTGAAAAGTAAGAGTGAAATTTCAAGGTTTCTAACCACGACACTTGTCAGACGTGGCGGAACAATGACAACCTTTCCCCTTCATTCCTCACTCACACTCCATTCTACATTTTTAATTCATCATTCTAAATTCTGTCCCCCCTCTGTGTTACTCTGTGCCTCCTCTGTGTAACTCGGTGTAATCAAAAAAATCATTCTTAAACAGAACCGATCTCCCCAACTCACAAAGCTCCAACCACGACACTTGTCCGCTACGCCACAGGCGCACAAGCGTGGCGGAATAATGACAACCTTTCCCCTTCATTCTTCTTACTTCATCCTTCATTTAATTCTTAATTCATCATTCTTCACTCATCACTCTAGATTCTCAACCCTTTTGCCTAGGCTCTTAAATACACATTTATCACTATCTGCTGCTCCCCAATCCCCCATCATCTTTAGTTTTGAATTTCAAATAATCTTATATAACTTGTTTAAATGGAATACGTTAATCAATTTTGTAATCCGATTTAACTTATATGGCATTAACGATTAAGAGCATTCCTGTTCTAAAAGAAAAGGAAGCCGAAAATTTTGTAAAAAAGGCAGAAAAGGCCGCTTCAAAGAGCTCTACTGTAGATTTCAGTAAGGAGTTGAAAAAAACACATGCCATTTTAAAAAAAGCAAACATGATGTAAACATTTGAATATTGGGCTTTTTACTTGATAAATGTACTTTTTCTCTCCTAAATAGGGAAGTTCTAAATAATACGAATCATTTTGATTGCGGTCACCAAGATCTCAATGACTTTTTTAAAAATGATGTACTTGATTACTCTTCACAGCTATTGGGAAAGTCTTATTGCTTTTTATTGGATCAAGACCCAAAGACTATTGTTTGTGCTTTCTCCATATCCAATGATAGCATTAAAGTGAATTTTTTACCGAATAATAGCTTTAAATTTTTGTTTGGAGATGAGGCACAAGAAGGTCAATATACTGGAATTGCAGAAGAAAAACCTGTTAAAACAAGGCTCATGTATTATGATTTGATTGAATTAGTGGCAAAATGATTATTCCAATTACTTAATAATTCAAGTACAAGAATCCCCATCAATTAAAAATCCCCAATCATAGATAATTATCAATTCATTTAACATCCAAATGTGGAAAGCAATAATGATTTGTTAATTCATTGCTTGCCACATTTCCTCAATTTTGAATTTTTGGTCTCCTGATTTTTGAAACTAATCCGTCAATGTGTTCAAAAAGATGTGGCTTTATAGGATTCCACATGGGGTCAAGTAAAAAATCTATATCTTCCCTACGTGCCAATTTTGCAGCCGGTACGAAATCGCTGTCCCCAGAAATTAAGATAATTTGATCAACCTGCCTCTTTAAAGTAATGGATGCTATATCTAATCCTATTTTAATATCTACCATTTTTTGGTTAAAGTCAAATTGCACATCATCTTCTGTCAGGTCGTCCACTGCAATTTGTTTGGAAAGTAGTTCCTTGGTTTTAGATGGTTTAATAATCCATCTTTTCCTATCTTCTAAAATTCCAAGACGAAGAGCTATCTTTCTCTTCTTCTTTAGTTCTTCAAAAAATGCATATTGAAATTTATACTGATCAGTCTTTGAAAAATCAATGGACTTACCCGTAATTGGGTTATGCTGCTTTTTGTTATAGGGTAAACAATCATAATAGAAAATCCTGTATAAATCGTAAGTTTCAGACTTGGCTTGGGTCAGGTGTTTCAAGCACATTTCCCAAAGGTCTTTTGCTGTCCTTTCAGGATCCATGTTCTTAATTTTATTTATGGTTCGATACCGTTTAAGAAAGAATCCTCCGTCAACTAATATTGCTGTTCTTCTTTTCATTTTAAAAAAAAAGCTCCAGGTTCGGCATTCTCGCTATTTTATAAAGAATTGAGAATACTTTGCCAAGAGCATTATATAAAACAAATTTATATAAATTAGTCCAAGATTGCAAGTCCATATTGCTTTACTCTGAGTTTGCATGACTATAAGTCCACTTGAAACCCTTTTCCAATAGGATCTTTTTTTGAACAGGGTTTGATTATTTTATCCCTTTTCCTATGCAAATTTTTAAACCTATGAAATGGGATTATACTTGTAAAGACTGTGGTGTCAACACCAAGAAAGGGAAGATCAATTTTTATGGAGTGACCGAAGAATTATGGGGAAAATACGGAGTGGGTAAGGGGATGCTTTGCCTGGAATGTTTCAAAAAAAGATTAGGTAGGGAATTTGTCAGGGAAGATTTTATTCCATGTTTTTTGAATTATTTTGTAAATCCGGTTGTAAGGGACATTATTAAGCCTACGGAGGAAGAAGTTAACTGTTTATTTCATAAGTTAAGGAAATACTAAATTTTTTAAAACAATAAACTAAGTTTTATTGGATACAATTAAGATTCTAACATCTACATCCAAAAATTCTGCTATTTCAAATAACCTTTGTAAAGATGGTTGTGCTTTATTTGACATCCATCTTGAAACTGTCTCTTCTTGAATTTTGAAATGTTCAGCTATGTCCTTATTTGATTTCCCTGAATCAGCTAAAACTGCTTTAATTCTATTATAGCGTTTGATTTTATCCATTAGAAAACTGCCAAGTTTCCCAAATATAAAAAGTTTTGGAAACTTGAATTTTCTTAAAAATTGATTATTTAAGTCAAATAAATATTTTTTTTAATCAATTAATTGACTTTAAAAATCATTTTAACTAATTTAGTAGCGGATTTAAAAATTAAACATTTAAATCTTTATATCATTAATTTGCGAATTCTTCGATAAAGTATTCGATAGCATTTGCACTTTAACGTCTCGTCTTAGAAAACTGCCAATTTTCCATTAAGACACGGGAAGTAAAGTGAAAATGCTCACGCCTTTGGCGTGGGCTCACTTTTCGTGTCTAAGGTATGGCAGTACCACTAAGTCGGTAAGTTGAGTCCCACGCCTCTTTTTTGGCAAAACTCTCCTACTAAGACGTTCTATATAAATCATAATTCTATGGAACAGGTATTTATTTGTTTTACTTCAAATCAAGAAAGCCTCACACGTTTGTCATTAGGAGTGCAAGTAAACCTGTACCAACTTTTCTCTCGAAACCTATCCCAATCTGAACTCCAAAAGAACGTCATCAAATCTCCGGTTTGATGATATAGCTTTCTGGTAAGGAAAGATAGCCTGATCTCTTCAGCCTAAATACCGGCTTGGCCCTTTCCTTTCTACCTGTCCGCTGCAGAGGATAGGGTATTCAAAGTACAAATCTTATTTCTGAACGATCAGTAGCCGCCAAAATGGTAGCCTGGAAGAACTTTGTCCGGTCATTTTCAGGCACCCTTCCGCGCTGCTTCTGATCCTAAACTGACTGCATGAAAAAATTGATACAATCATGCTTCCTGGGACTCCCATGTCTCTACCGGAGTATCAAGTACGGAAGAAATCACAAACTGGGACATTATACCTGCCCCAATGAAAGTTTCCGGGCCATGGTATACCTGGGCAGAAAACATCCCTATCTCCTCTGCATATCCAAATCCATCATAGTGAAATACCTGGAGACCAAAGCCAGACTAAAAACATAACCACAACAAAAATGAACCCACTTACAACCACTGCAATCATAGGATTGCTATTTGACGACAGCTGAAAAGTTGCTGGTCACCCCCATAGGACCCCCACCGTGTCTTTTCTCATAAAGGTAAACGATACAATAGACCCAAATGTAGCTAACGGAAACACAGAAGGTGACGGTACTACAGCGGTGCGGGGCCGGCCATAATGCCCCAAATCCAGATAATCAGGACAAGGCAGGCCGGAGCCTGGAGCTGGATCGGAATCTATTGGTGATCAGTCCAATAGTACGACTGCCCTCTCCCGGCTTCCTTTTAATCAAATTCAGAATCAAAAATGAACCAAACTTATGTCTAAAAATAAACCGGGACTGTTCCATCAAAAAGCGAATTACCGTGCCATACACAATCCAATGTTATTCATGGTCATTTTCTTCTTCCTATCCGGGAATTGGCTTTTTGCCCAAAACCAAGGAACATCCAAGTCCATCAATTTTTATCTGGAAATTGATTCCCAGGAAGATCCGGGAGAAGTGCAGGCTTTTCTCTTTACAGATTTTCTTTGGTCAAGCCCTAATCTCTTTCCGCACCAGATAAAAAAAAGTGCTCCCAAAACGGGGGAATTTATCCTTGGAACCTTCGGGAAAAAAGTATTCAGCTGGACATCTTCTCCTATCGAATCTCCAGGTTATCTGAGCCTGAAAATTGGCAAATCCATGATTTTCCGGGATTACCTAATCCTCCCGGGAGATAGTGTATTTATGTTGATGGATGATAAAACAAAGAAAATTGTTTTTTCCGGTCCTCATGCAGCTGGCTTTGAACTTCAGAGAGCAATACAGGAAAAAACACTGGAAAATACATTTTCCACCCAGAGAATGATTCTTTCCAATGATCCTGAATCACTGCTCAATGATGAAAAAAACCAGATTGCCCTGCAAAAAAATAAAGGCGGGTTTTCAATTCCCGTTCATATCAAAAAACTGGACCATTGGGAAAAGTTCGGGAATCTAAAAAACTTCGATCCTGATCAACACCTGACCCTGTGGGATGAATTTTCTTCCACCTTTCCCGTAAATGAAGAGGACTTAAGAGGGCAAATCCTTAAAACGGATTTTATTTCACAAACTCTTCTAGCACATTCTCTTGAATTCAGAATGCTCTTTCAAACAGCGTCGAACCTGTCAGATAAGGTTCTGTTGGACAGTCTTGAATCCCTCTACCGGGTCCAATATGCAAAGATCAAACCCCGGCCTGTTACCGCAGAAGCAGCTTACCATTCAGCAGCCTTTTCAAAAGCATTCGTAGATTGGGCCAAACTTGAAAATTACTTTTCAGACGGTGAACTGGTATCTATCCTCTACCGGGAATTAGACCACTTAGCCTTCCCCCCATTAAAAGAAAAGGTTCTGGCTTACTGTCTTGCAAGGAATTCCAAAATATTGGACAATCCCGCCAGGCAGGTATCACAGCTGCTGGACAGTACCCAAACCCCTTGGATACGTGAAAGGTTGACCGATCTGGAGGCCTCACTCCAAATCGGAAAAGAAGTATCCGGATATAAATTTACAGTTAGCCAGGGTGTGACTATTGATCTTGCCCAGTTTAAAGGCAAAGTCCTCCTTTTAGACTTCTGGTTTACCGGCTGCAGCGCCTGTGTCAAACTCTATTCTGACATTCTATCCAAACTGGAATACCATTACAAAGATAATCCTGACTTTGCTATAATATCTATCAATACAGATAAAAGTGAAAATTCCTGGCGTAAAAGTATTCAGTCAGGAAAATACACCTCCCAGGAGGGATATAATCTATATGCCGGTTCTGAGGGACATCCAATAATTAAAGACTTCAGAATTTTCAGTTATCCCTTTAAGCTGCTTTTAGACCATAATTTAATGCTCATCCATTCGGGATCCTTTCCCGAAGACCTCGAAGGGTATATCTCAATGATTGACCATGCCCTTTCCAAAATTGAAACCCCTTTCATTCACCAAATCGACTAACACTATGATAAAAAACCTACAGATAACCATCATCATGTTTTTTCTGTCAATCATTGCCTTTGGACAGACCAGATATAAACTTTCCGGAACTGTTATCGATGCTGTTTCCAACGATCCCATCCCGGGGGCATTGATTAGGGTCCATGATAGCCCGACAGCAACAGTTTCAAATGCTGATGGCAATTTTGAACTCTCCTTAGAACCCGGCAAATATCCCATTTTGATCAGTTTCATAGGCTATCAAAGCCAAATGATAAATTTGGAGATACCATATCCTGAAACTTTGGTCATCAGCCTTGCTCCCCAGGACATCAACCTTGAGGGAGTAGAAATATTCAGTACTGGATTTCAGACCTTAAGCAAAGAGAGAGCAACAGGCTCATTTGTGGCTATTGACAATGAACTCGTAAACAGGCGGGTAAGTACCAATATTTTGGACAGATTGGAAGATATCACCTCCGGACTGATCTTTAACAGGGCCGGGGCAACATCTGACCTCATAAGTATCAGGGGAAGAAGTACAATATTTGCCAATGCCCAGCCTTTGATTGTCATTGACAATTTTCCATATGACGGCCCCCTGGAAAACATCAATCCCAATGATGTGGAATCCATGACAGTCCTCCGCGATGCAGCTGCCGCATCAATCTGGGGGGCACGGGCCGGAAATGGAGTTATAGTAATCACTACAAAAAGTGGAAAGCAAAACCAAAAACAAAGAATCTCTTTCAACATCAACACCAATATCATTGAATCTCCGGATCTCTTTTATGAACCAATCATGTCAAGCGCCGAATTGGTAGATGTGCATAGCCTCCTTTTCTCTAAGGGTGTCTTTGCAAACAATGAGCTCTCACCTTTCAGGTTTCCTTTGCCACCGGCAGTTGAAACTCTGATCGCTGCCAGAGACGGTATTATCAGTGAAGAACAGAAATTAATGGAACTTGATGCGTTCAGGGCCAATGATTCCAGAAGGGACCTGGAAAAGTATTTTTATAGACCGGCCGTGAATCAGCAGTACGCTCTGAATTTTACAGGTGGCGGCAAAAATCATGGCTATGCTTTTTCGGTAGGCTATGACAATAACAGGGAACCAATTGTCGGAAACCGTAATGACCGGCTTACTTTGAATTCTAGAAATAACTGGAAACTTTTTTCAGAAAAATTATCAGTTGATCTTGGGATTTATTATGCCCAGACAGGAAGTTTTAAGACAACCGAACCGCCGGGACCTTTGGAACCTGTTCTTTATGAAAGGCTTTCTGACGGATCAGGCACCCCACTTCCTATCGTAAGAGGATACAGCACACGTTTCGTAAACAGTCTGGATGACAGGTTACTGGACTGGCGTTATTTCCCTTTGGAAGAAATCGGAGCCCTGGACCACAGGAACAGTTTCAGGGATATCAGACTTAATGCAGGGCTTTCTTACAAAATACATGAGGACCTGAAAATTGAAGCCCTCCACCAATTCTGGCAGGGTGTCAGAACACTGGAAGATCATAGTCCGATCAATACATATTTTACAAGGAACCTGATCAACTTATTTACCCAAACACTTGAGGATGGAGGTTTACTGAATGCCGTTCCTGTCGGGGATATCCTCCAATGGGGGCTCTCCCAATCAAAGAGCCACAATTTCAGAAGTCAGTTACACTACAACAAATCCATCAATGATCACGAGATTACGGCCTTGGGTGGAATTGAAATCAAAGATTGGGTTACAGAGGCCAGAACTACCAGGTTCTATGGTTACAACAGGGACCTTGGAACCAATCTACCTGTCGATTATGCCAACCTATACCGTAACTTCCATTTTCCCTTGCTCCAGACCCGCATTCCTTCTGGGGAATCTTCCACAGGGACAACCGAAAGATTTGTTTCATATTATATGAACGCTGCTTACCATTTCAAAAGAAAATACGGATTATCAGCTTCGGCAAGGCGAGATGCCTCCAATCTGTTCGGGGTTGAAACAAATCAAAAGGCTGTACCCCTTTGGTCAGTAGGAGGATCATGGATGTTGAGTGAGGAAAGATTTTTCAGTTCCTCAAAAATTGATTTTCTAAAATTTAGGACAACCTACGGGTACAACGGTAATGTGGACAGAACTGTATCATCACTGACAACCGCTTTATTCTTTGGCGGCGGAGCCAATAGATTGACAGGACTGCCATTTGCCCAGGTTTCCAACCCGCCCAATCCCAACCTCAGATGGGAGCGGATAGCAATTACTAACCTGGGATTGGATTTTGCGGCTTTTTCCGATAAAATATCCGGTAATATTGAATACTACCGAAAAAGGGGATCCGATCTTATAGGAGTCAGACCGTTCCCATCATCTTCCGGTGTTTCCACCTTCAGGGGAAATTTTGCAGATACAAAAACTACCGGGATTGACCTGGTACTCAATTCCCTGAACATTAATACACCGAATTTTAGCTGGAATACTACTTTCCTATATAGTTGGATCAATGAAAAGGTTACTTCCTACGATCAGGAATCACCTGTTTTGACCTATATGTCCCTTGCTGATGGATCAGGACCTGCCACACCCTTAATGGGACGTCCCTTATTTTCGGTGTACAGTTTTCCCTGGGGAGGGCTTGACCCGTCCACCGGCCAGCCTATGGGGATTTTAAACGGAGAACCCAGCATGGATTATGGCGCTATCATTTCTTCCACCTCACCGGAAAATATGATCTTTCACGGATCCGCCCGCCCGACACATTTTGGAGCCGTAAGAAACGACCTGAACTATAAAGGATTCTCCCTTTCTGTAAATGTGGCTTTTCGGTTGGGCTATTATTTCAGAAACAGGTCGGTAGATTATAATGAACTCCTAAATGGCAGGTTAACCCATGCAGATTTCTCAGAAAGGTGGCAGGGGCCAGGAGATGAATCAATCACCTATGTTCCATCTTTTCCTGATGGTCTGAATCCAAACAGGGATAACATCTATCGGTTTTCAAGCATCCATGTAGAAAGGGGAGACCATTTTAGGCTTCAGGATATAAGGTTTTCTTATTCCTGGCCGGTTTTCCAAAATAAGTCAGTATCTATAAAAAATGCAGAAGTATACGCTTATGCCAATAACTTGGGGATTATCTGGAAGGCAACAAAAGCTGAAATTGACCCAGATTTTCCTTTTACAAGACCTCTTAGAAGTATAGCCTTTGGACTCCGTTTATCACTTTAAAATCAAAAATTATGAATAGATATAAATTCCCCATTCTGTTAAACCTGACCCTGATATTTCTTTTTGTATCATGTGATGATTTCCTTGATGAAAAACCCAATAGGGCACTGGTGACCATGGATTCATTGAATGACCTTCAGGGGCTGTTGGACAATACCCTCAACGTGATGAATCAAAAAGCCTTTCTTCAGCTGTTTGTTTCCGATGAGTTTTACACAAACAGCCAGGGACTTGCCGGCCTCCAACCTTATCTCCAGAAAGCTTTTACTTACCAACACCCACCCTTTGAACAGGACCTTAACCTGTTGGACTGGAGGACTTTTTACAGACAAATATTTTATGCAAATATTGTCCTGGATGAAATAAATAAAATTGTTCCGGTAAACAGCAATGAGGAAGAAATTCAGAATCAAATAAAGGGACAGGCCCATTTTCACAGAGCATTTGCCTATTTCGGTTTGGTCCAACTGTTTTCTCCTCCATTTGGGCCTGCGGAAAACAATAGTCAAAGGTCAATACCGGTGAGAAAATCACCTGATCCCAACGTTTTACCCATGAGGCCGGACCTTTCTGAGATTTATGGGTTAATTGCTGAGGACTTAAACTTAAGTGTACAATTATTACCTGATAAATTTGAGCCTAAAACCAGGCCATCAAAAATGGCTGCACATGCTATGCTCGCAAGGACCTATCTCACCAAAAGTGAATACCAGAATGCAAAAAAGCATGCAGAGGCTGCTTTGGCAATAGAAAGTACACTTATAGATTTCAATTCTCTTAATCTCTCACTTTTGAACCCTTTTGCACCCTTTAACATAGAAACTGTTTTTTACGTGGAAAACCAGTTCAACTCCTTCCTCACCGGACAATTGGCAATGGTCAACCCATTATATCTCTCTTTATATAAGGATGGAGATTTAAGAAGATCAGCTTATTTCACAGAAAGACCTACAGGATGGGTCAATTTCACGGGCTATCTTACAGGGACCAATAGATATTTTGCAGGAATTTCCACTTCTGAAATTTATCTCATTCTTTCAGAATGTTATATCAGAGAGGGGGATTTTTTGGCAGCAACCGAATTATTAAAGAAACTGGAAAAATCCAGGTTCAAAGAGGGCTTTTCTACAGAACTGGAAATCAATAGTGAACAGGAAGGCTTGGAGTATATAATGGAAGAGAGAATAAGAGAACTTTTTGGAAGAGGGACGGTATGGACGGATATCAGAAGGTTCAATTTAGACTCAAGGTTCCAAAGGTCAATTTCGAAAACAATTGATGATACGGTATATGAATTGCCTTTAAATGATCCCAGGTTTACCCTTCCGGTTCCCCCAAGAGAAGTTGAGCTGGATAATTTAAACTAGGAATTACTCCTTTCTATATCAGTCAGAAAAAAATTAAAGTCCAAAACTAAAAAAGAGCCGACAAATAATCGGCTCTTTTGACAATTGATCACTGAAGCTCAAACTTTCCCATTTCAAGGGGAGTACTGAAATCAGGGCTTGCATAGGTACAAACCTCTTCAATTTCCCTATCACAGTCATAATTGAGATTGGACACTTCTGTCCAGACCCCGTTAATTTGCTGATAGGCTGGCTGGTTTGAAACCGACTGCGTAAACGCAAACGCAAATACTGCTGCCAAAACGAATACTCCTGCACGTAGCAGGTTTTTAATTGAATTTTTCATAACTTTAAAATTACATTTAGTAAATGATCCCGGTCGTTTCGATCCTGACCTGTTGACCTTTGGAGAGGAACGGCCGGTTTGATCCCCTCACTCCCCGATCCCCTACCTCGTAAAAAAACCGGAAGATTTATGCCTCATATCTTCTTTCTTTTCTGGTTCAAGTCTCTGACTTGGACCCCAACAACGCAGTATCTTGACTGCTTCCTTACAAATTCACATTCCATATCGCCGGCGATCCCAACCATTCTCTGATCTCACTTACTGCGCCGGCTCTGTGGTCGGGCCCGCATCATCAACCCAGGGTTCCGGTCGTTCCTCCCTCACCCTGGGCTACCAATAGGCCGCCCCGCCTGATCGGACGGGCAGGCCCTACAGGGCGGTTCCAAGCTCATTCCAAATAACATCTCTTGAAAAGTAAGAGTGAAATTTCAAGGTTTCTAACCCCGACACTTGTCAGACGTGGCGGAACAATGACAACCTTTCCCCTTCATTCCTCACTCACACTCCATTCTACATTTTTAATTCATCATTCTAAATTCTGTCCCCCCTCTGTGTTACTCTGTGCCTCCTCGGTGTAACTCGGTGATATTAAAAAAATCATTCTTAAACAGAACCAAGCTCCCCAATTCTCAAAGCTCCAACTATGACAACGCGAAGCAGACAACCATGACATCCACAAATCTCCACTTGAAACCAATTCATTCTTAATTCAAAATTCTTCATTCAACATTCCCCACCCTTCCCCTATACTTACCCTATACATACGCCTATGAAACAACAAAATCCAAGATTTCATTGTACTTTTCCAAGAGGATTATTTTTGGCAATTTACCCTCATAATCTGACTACTTCCTAAAAATTCAAATTGCTTATCGCCGTCGATTCCATCCATTCTCCGATTCCACTTAAAGCGCCGGCCTGCCCGCCCGAATGGGGGGCTCTGTGGTCGGGCCCGCATCATCAACCCAGGGTTCCGGTCGTTCCTCCCTCACCCTGGGCTACCGATAGACCGCCCCGCCTGATCGGACGGGCAGGCCCTACAGGGCGGTTCCAAGCTCATTCCAAATAACATCTCTTGAAAAGTAAGAGTGAAATTTCCAGTTTTCTAACCACGACACTTGTCAGACGTGGCGGAACAATGACAACCTTTCCCCTTCATTCCTCACTCACACTCCATTCTACATTTTTAATTCATCATTCTAAATTCTGTCCCCCCTCTGTGTTACTCTGTGCCTCCTCTGTGTAACTCGGTGTAATCAAAAAAATCCTTCTCCTACAGAACCAATCTCCCAAACTTACAAAGCTCCAACTATGACAACGCGAAGCAGACAACCATGACATCCACAAATCTCCACTTGAAACCAATTCATTCTTAATTCAAAATTCCGCATTCAACATTCTTTCCACTTCCCTCCTCATCACCTCAAAATTCCCCTCCACCGTAAACCGCTCCTTCACCAATTCCAACCCCTTCTCCCCCATCCTTTTCCTCAACTCCGCATCCAGGATCAAGGTTTTTAAGGCCTTGATTGTAATCCCATATTAGGTTTAATAGTCCATTTCATACTCCCAAAAACAAAAAAATCCGCCATGCGGACTTTTTGAGATTGGTTAATACAATGACTTAATATTATAATAATTGGTCGGTAGAATGAATTAAAAAACCAATTTGCCAAACCTGCAAAGCTCCTACTTACCGAAATCCCCCTTTCGAAATCCGAAATTCCTCACTCTTCATTCTACATTCATCCCCCCACTTTCCTCGCTATCGCATCCCTTTTCTTTTGAGCAAACGCAATCTTACTCATAATATATTCCCTGCGCTCCAACAAATGAACCTGATAAATATAGATCAAGAAAATCAAGAAATAAACAAAAGTCATATTCTTCATCCTTACCATTATCCCGAAATTACTCATAGCACCTGCAAAGGCAATGGAAGACAACAAGAATGTCAAAAACATAATTTTAATAGCATTGGGTGCTTTTTGATATCCTTTTATGGGATTGACTTTTGTGAAGATTGCGATTGTCAATAATAGACAAATCAGGTTCTCTACGGAATTCAACAAACTGGAAAAATTATGAGCATCAAAGAATAATGGCCTGTACAGAAATGTAAAAACTTTCAGTGGATAAGGATAACCTGACATATCTACAAAAGACTTTCCGTAACTCAAATTCCCACTGGATGTATTGAAAACACCCTCAATGTTTTCAACATTCAATTCATCAATCCTCAAAAACTTTAAGACCTCATCATAGATAAAGATAAACCCTACAATAGCCAATGCAAAAAACACGAGCTTATAAGACAAATGGAGTTTACTATCTAAAATCAACATGATGGAAGTGGACAATAAAACGATAAAAGCCATATGAGGGCGAACGTGATAGAGTAATACCGCACTCAGAAATACCAAAAACACATATTTTCTCAAATCCCTTATCCCATAAAAAAACATGGCGATAAATAGAAAAACCAAAGAGTCTTTCCCAATTCCAGAAGACCAGAAGTGAAGGCTTGGCAATAAAAGAATATTAGGCCAAATATTGAAAGCTTGGAGGCTGACTTTATTAGCTTTTAACAAATCCTGACCTGCCAAAAACAGTAAAATAAAAGCCCATGCTGAAACACTGGCATATAAGAAAGTTCCGGTCCAGAAATCCAAGCCCAGTGTTCTGGAGAAGGGATAATTGATAAAAAACACAAAATAATTATGGGTACCATATGCATCCCACCAAGATTCAAAATTGAAGTGGCGAAATTTATCCCCCAAATTCCAATAAAAACTGGTATCCGTTCCCTTGGCAAACCATCCATAATAAAATCCAATTAGAATATGGTAGTGCACCAATAAAATTGAAAAATTTACTCCATTTGAATTTGTTCTATGCCTAACAAATTCAGAAATCAAGATTAAATTGATCACATACATAATAATTCCAAAAAATATATCTCCCATATTTTATCAAGTCATGCTTTCCCTTGAATACTTCCCTGTCCCCATTAGCAACAAAATTCCCAATCTAAAAACAAAAAAATAGGCGGTACTGTAAATAAAAATGGGTGTAAGACCTAGCCCAAAAGTTAAGAAGAAGGCTAACATTAATGTTACTGTATAATATTTAACGCGAAAATAATCCAAGGAACCTATCATTTTTTTCAACCATACTATTTTATACTTGGGCTTCACAGCATGTTCTAAGGTTCTTAAAATGGGAAAAGAAATTAGAATTACAATAAATGGTTCAAAACCAAATTTCAATCCTAAAAAAACCAATGGAAAAATTGAATATTTCAATAAACACAAAACAAAATAAGTAAGAATGTTCCATCTAGATCGAATTTGATTGTGCATGTAAAAAAATAACCTTGCCAATATTACCAGTGATATCAATAAAAAAAGTTGTCCATTGGATAACAAACCTGACAAAAAGAAGATCAGAATTATCACCCCGAAAATTAAAAATCTAGCAATTAAAATGTCCTTGAAATTTTCCTCTATAAAATTTATTTCCTTTTCTTGAATCCTTAGATTAGGATGGGTTTCCTTTTTAATAGTTATTGCATCATTTTCCAAATACCCAATCTCATAAATACTCATCCAGGCGACAAATGCCATAAGAAAAGAAAAGAGATGAGGAATAACTTCAACCTGATAAAAACCAAAAAGAAAAACCATCAAAAAAAGTGGATAAATCCATATCAGAGATAACTTCTCTGGAAGACTTTTTAATCGGGAATAAGTCAGGTAATAAAAAGGGATGACGAACTTATACATGTAAAATTTCAGCATGTGGATGGGAGGCCAATAATCTTTCCCATTTTTTTAAATTCCGTTTTTTGGAAATGACAAAAGCTTTTTCAGCTATTTCAATCAATGCAATATCATCCAAATTATCGGTGTACACAAAAAATTCGCCTGCCTGAATACTAAAATTCCTTTTTATGGTTATTAGTTTTTGTCCCTTTAGGTCATGAGCCAATTTTCCAGAATAAATGCCATCCTCTGATGTTTCCAAGGTTGACGCAAAGTATTCATTCACCTGGAAACTATCAGCAATAGCTTTGACAACCGGTCCCAAAGATGCGCTTACCAAAACTACCCTCTTATTTTCTTCTTGGGCTTTCTTCAAGATGCTTTGTGTTTTTAAGAACCTTTTTGAATTCAACACATCAGACACAAAAAGATTTGCACAACGTTCTACCTCATACGAATTTTCATGCCTTAGCAACCCAATCAAAAAAGATCGTAAATCTGCTTTTATGCCAATCTTAGATAAAGCAACAATAATTACCTTTCCCGGCAAGGACAATAAAATCCGGATCAACCAATATTTGAATCTATCCTTATCTCTAAAATAATATTCCAAAAAGCTATAGGTGGTATTGGCATGATAAAGCGTACCGCAAACATCAAAAAGATAAATATCCTCTTTACCCTTCTCCATATTGTAATGCTTGGTGATACAAGACTGCTGATCTTTCCAAAGAAAAATGTTCTTGAGCAAATTGGATCACTTGGTCTCTTCTATCCTGATTCACGATTCTTTTGATCCAATCAACCAAACTTTCAGGATCAACAGCTTTCATTGGATCTAGGGAAAAGGCAAATTCCTGAGTTCCCAAAAGCTCATCCAAATCTCCAATTCCAGGATTATAGATCAAAGGCAAGCCTGCACTGATGTATTCCACCACTTTAATCGGGGCAACTCCCTGCATGGAAAAACTTGGTTTGCGGAATGAAATACCAATATGCGCCTTTGCCAACTCTTCCTTTACCTGCGCTGCATGAACAGATTTAATCTCCACACTGGAGAATATCTGGGGATAATTTTGCTGAATATAATCCCGGGCTTGCCCGATTTGAAAGGTCAAGATTTTGAACATGGCATCGGGAAAAGTTGTTTTGATGATTTGGAAGGTTTCCATCATTTCTGGAAACATATATTGCGGTCCTAAGGATCCTGCATATACCAAGGTGAGTTGTTTTGGCTTAACTATCAAAGTGGCATTTTCACCACTTATAAAAGTCCCATTATTTACCACAAAAACTTTACCTCTATCAAATCCTTTTCCACCATTTTGAACAATTATTTCTTTGGCTTTTTGAGTTCTGCAGATTATAGAAGCTGCTTGATGATAGGCCTGATACTCGATTCTTTTAAAAAACTGGTACCGCCAACTATTTTTGGATAATCCTGCAAAATCAATTCGCTCCTCTAAAGGAAAGCCATCTGCATCCCAGACCAAGAGATATTTTTGATTTTGAAATAAGGCTTTTACAATAAAATAGGCATTGACTGCTCTCGGCATAATAACTTCTATTCCATGCTTTTCTGCATATTTTTTGACCCGATAAATATCCAGGAATTTGGCATTCAACATCCCCAATAAAGCTGATTTTGGGGAAGTTGGAATACCCAAATAACGAATCCCTCTTGATTCTAAATCTTCTTTTCTTTGCTTAATTTTTTTTTTGTTTGTTGAAGTAAACTGGATAATATGAAATTCGTATCCATACCTCTCTTTAAGCTTATAAAAAATAGGGGCAAACAAGTTTTCCAAATAGGTCACTTCCGGCCCATCCCAACTCACAAACAAAACTTTTGTAAACTTCAAGATATGAATAGTTTTTCAGGAAATTAATCCCTTTTCCTTTAAAAGCTGTAAGTACAAATTTTCCACCTCCTGACAGTAACGATCAGCAGTATAATTCGCCATGGCCCTTTCATAGGCTTTTTCTCCCATTAATTTTCGCAGTTCAGGATCTTCAATCAGGATTTTTAACTTTTTAGCAATTTGATCTGGTGAAAAAGGAGGTACCAAAAATCCTGTCTCTCCATCTATTACAATATCCTGAAGCCCTCCAACCTTGGTAGCTATTACTGGCAATCTTTGTAACATTCCCTCAGCAGCCACCAAACCAAACCCTTCATGTGCCGAAGGCAAACAGAAAACATCCATAATCTGATAATATGAATCTGGTTTTTCCTGAAACCCTACCGGAATAAATTGATCTTGGATTCCTAATTGGTTAGAAAATTTCTTTAACTCATCAAAATCTGGACCCTGTCCTACCAACAAAAATTTAAGTTTAGGATTATCCAATAGCTTTATTGCCTGCAAAATATCTGAAAACCTTTTTACGCTATCATGTACCCTTCCCACAGATCCAATCACCAAATCATCCTTTTCAATTCTGAGGCTTTTTCTAATATGAAATATCTCCTGATCTGAACAAGTTTCTGGAATATCTACTCCATTATTAATCAAAACAACCTTTGAAGAAGAAATCTTTACTTTTTCCTTTAAAAACAAAACCACCGAAGGAGCAATACCGATTACCTTATCCGCAAAAATTGAATAAACTCTCTGTAAAAAAAGTGCTTTTTTCGACCGTGTTGACGGAAAAGATGTTTCCTCCAAAATGACTATTGGTACTTTACCAAATAATCCTCCAACCGTGGCCATACTCATCCCTTCAAATACAGCCCCATGGATTATATGTGGTTGATATTTACGAATTACATCTAGCACCTTTTTGTACTTTCCCCACTCAAAAGGGCCCTTAAATGGTCCCACTTCAATGATCTCAACCCCTAGCCTTTCTAATTGATCTTTGATCGGTCCTACAGCTTTTGTACAAATAATTTTTAATTCGTATTTGTTAAAATCCAAACTCTTGGCAAAAGTCAGCCTGATCCTTTCTACCCCACCAGAGGAAATCGTCTCGATACAATGTAAAAGGCGGATTTTTTGCATATTTTTCACCCCATCCCCGACCCTTCCCCTGAATGGGAAGGGAGGATGGTTCCAATTGAAGTTTAATCTTAAAGTTACTAACACACGTCTTCGAAGACGTACAAGTCCCCCATGTGGGGGATTTAGGGGGTAGTCAAAGAAATAACCTTACTCCTCAAAACAAACAACACCTTTTCCATTTCCTTTTCTACTTCTTCATTTTGAAACCTTAAGACCTGTAATCCCAATTCTTCCAATTCATAAGTCCTACCTTCATCATATTCTTTGGAATCATTGGATTCATGAATATCACCATCTATCTCGATCACCAATTTCAGTTCATGGCAATAAAAGTCCACAATAAAATTCCCTATGGGATGCTGCCTTCTAAACTTAAACCCCAGAAAATTTTTATTTGAAACCTCATTCCAAAAAAGGGATTCTGAATGAGTCATCTTTTTTCTTAACTCCCTTGCTCTTTCGAGAACCAAGGGACTAGCTCCATAAAAAAGATTTTCATTGTAACTCATTTCTTTCTCCACATCCCCGACTCTTTCCCTGAATGGGAAGGGAGAATGGTTTCAATTGAAACTTAATCTTTAAAATTATTAATACTCGAATTCGAAGACGCATAGGTCCGCCTACAGGGGGATTTAGGGGGTGGTATAAACCTCCATCAACCTCTTCACATAATTCTCCACTGAGTACTTTTTCCCAGCCTCTTGCGCCTTCTCACCAATTAATTGCCTTTGTTCATTAGACAATTTCAAAACCTCGAGCATTTTACTTTTTATATCATAAGCTTTAAGAGGGTTTATCAAAAACCCTGTTTTACCGTCCTCCACAATTTCCCTTGGCCCACCCTGATTGGTCACAATGCTAGGCAATCCACAAAGCATAGCCTCAACCAATGAAATGGAAAAGCCTTCAGAAAAAGAAGGTAAAACAAAGGCATCTGCTTCTTCCAAATATGGAACTACATCCTCATGAAAACCCCAAAAAAATACATTTTCTTGAATTCCAAGATCCTTTGCCAAAACTTCTAAAGTTCCTTTTTCTGGTCCATCTCCCACTATCCATAATTTCAAATCCAAGTCTTGATTCTCCTCAACAATCTCCGCGAATACTTTAACTAAAG
Organism: Shivajiella indica; assembly: GCF_042683085.1. NCBI lineage: Bacteria > Pseudomonadati > Bacteroidota > Cytophagia > Cytophagales > Cyclobacteriaceae > Shivajiella > Shivajiella indica. The sequence continues at coordinate 19,224 of NZ_JBHUIV010000025.1, forward strand.
TATCCAAATTCTTCACCGGCACCAACCTACATGTCGTCACAAACACAAATGGCTTTTTACTTTCCCCATTGTTTACGTCACTCTGCCTGCCTGCCTTTTCGGCAGGAGCAAAACGAAGAGCCCCCTCAACTTTAGAACTTTCTGCCACATCTCCTTCCTCTTTCCCTGAATTCTCTTCCTTTTCTCCGATCCCCCTTTCACCTTTTCCCTTTTCCCTTTCCCCTAAACTCACAGGATTATACACCACCTCCACCTTCTCTTCCTCCACTTCCCCCAATTCCACAATTCTATCCTTTACTGCCTGAGAAATTGCTATCACCTTCGTCGCAGACTTATAAACCCATTTAAAAATCAACCTCCATTTCCAGTCATGCTTAGGAAAACCAATTTCTTCTCCAATTCTAACTGGCACACGCGCCATTTTTGCAGCGATCAACCCATGAAAATTGGCCTCTGCAGCTGATGTATGCACAACATCTGGTCGAATATTTTTAAGTAATCTATATAACTTAAAAATCAATAAGATATTAGGTATTTTAAAATTTTGATTAAGATGAATTGGATGTGTCCCCATTGACTTAAGATCTTCAGAAATCTTGCCTTTTTTACCTAACACCACAACACTAAGTGACTGATTTGAAAATAACTTAAAGCCAATTACAGTATGTTTAACTCTCTTTTCCACTCCCCCAAAATCCAATAAAGGTATGATTCTTATGATCTCCAATCTAAAAATATTTGAAATTAAATTGATCTTTTGCCAGTCCCTTGATTGTATAGTATGAATTAGCAAGTATTTGCTTTGTTAACTCAAAAACACAAAGAAAATCAAATCTTCCTCTCTTTAACATTTCTAATAATAATAGAAATCTTGCTTTAGTTTGATGAAAGTAATATGAACTACTTGTATTAGAACTTATTCGCCTATGCCCTCTTCTAACCAGATAAATAATTTCTTTCAAATTATAAATTTGAGAATGTTCCAAATCCAAAAGTGCTATACTATTCATCAACCATTCCTGAGAATTCATTAAAGAATTTGAAAATGGTTCTTGATTTAATGCTTCTTTTTTCCAAAGAATAGCTCCTAAATGCCACCTAATATTGTTCTTTATATGATCATAAAAGAAATTATTTGATTCAAATGATCTTGACCATAAATCCTTGAGGTTATCCTTATTCTTAAAAAAATTTTGGCTATACCCTAAACAAACTTTTATGTTCCTATTTTCCTTTAAGACTTTTATTTGTAATTCTAAATTATTTTCCTTTAAAAGATCATCCGAATCAACCCATTTTATGAAAGTTCCAGAAGCCAGGGATAAACCATAATTTCTGCAAGCATTTGCACCTTTTGGCAAATTATTTGGCCTCTTAAAATACTTTATTCTACTATCTTGTTTTTCATATTTTTCAACGATTTCATGAGTGTTATCAGAAGATTCATCGTCAATTATTAATAATTCCCAAAAAGGATAACTTTGACCAATAATGCTATCTATTGTTTCTCTTAACAATTCCCCTCTGTTATATGTAGGGATTATAATTGATACGGTCATACTTTTTTTAAAAGTTTTTTAAGTATACTGAATGGGGAAACTTAAAACTACAAGCACTTAAAAATATTCGATATCAAAGAATTAATTAAATTATTGATCTCCGTTTTTTCATTAGGAAGTAAGTCTTTCAAAATATTATTATCGAATAGAATTATATTCTCTTATGTTGTTTTATTCAAATGTGGGAATTTATTTGAGTTGGTTTGTACATTTAAAAAATTTGCAAGCCTTTTATAATCTCCGGGGTTTCCAACATTTATTTTTATAAAATTATTGGGTCTATTATCAAAATAGCTTTCCACATCTTTATTATGTTTTAAATAATTATTGATATAATATTCTCTATCATATAAATCAACTTCTGGATAATTATAAAATATTTTTTTTGAATCAAGTGGCATACCTTTATATCTATAAATGGCTTCCTCCAAATCTTTTGGAGTTGGTGGAAGCTCCTTATTTGAAGACCAAAGCTTACTATGAAATCTTACTAAAGAATTGAACCATTGATTTTCATCGTCTCTAACGGTTAAAATGAATTTTGAATTTGGGAAGGACAAATCTAATTTTTTATAAAGGTTCGGTCTTGAAAAAGGAGAATCTTGAAAAGCATCGGCTGAGTGACAATATTTTATTATTTTTTCTTCATTTCCTGTTTTGCCCCACTCAAGCCCTAATATTTCAGCAATAGGTTGGTTTCCAATATTAAAACCAAAGTCATGCAGTACTTTTTTTACGGTAGTTGTTCCAGTTTTATTAAAACCAATCACAAAAACTTTATTATAACTTCGGTCAGTGATCTTACTCTCAGTTTTTTGAGGTATTTTATTTATCCTAATTGAAATTGGTAAAAAGGGAAGTTTAAATTCCATAAAATGACTATTTAGATTTAATGTTAAATCAAAATTGTACTAAAATTGCCAAGAAATAAAAAATTACCTTGACTCAATAAGCTATTCATTAAATCAAAAAGTGTTATTCTTACTTATTTACTTTTAAAACTTGAGTGAATAAATCAAGCCATTTTTTCATAATTATTTCAGTTGAATATTCCTTGGCTTTTTCTTTTGCACTAAAAACAATCTTATTTCTCAACTTTTTATTACTAATTAATTCCTTCATACTAATAGCAAGGTGGTCTATGTTATTCATTTTTACGAGAACACCAGTTTCTTTACTTAACAAGGTAATGGGACCGGAAAAGGTTTCATAAGAGATCACAGCATTATAACTGTTAAACGCTTCGAGAATCATGATTGAAAAGCTTTCTGATTTTGAGGTAAGAACTAAAATCGATGATTCTTTCAATTTATTTGGGAAATTATTTACCGCAGGGAAAATTTTTAAGGTTGAACATTTCTTATCAATCAAATTAAAATATTCTTGTAAATTCTCTTCTTCATCATTTATATAAATATGATATTCCCAGTCATCAAATTCATTAAAAAGTTTATTCCAAGCCTTAATCTGATGTTCGTATTGTTTTAATTTATCATTCCTGCCTCCTGAAATAATGATATTTTGTTTTTTTAAATCATTAAAATTATAATCACTAATTGATAGGAAATTGGGAATTACAGCGATATTATTTAAGTTATATTTAGATTTTTCTAATTCATTAAGGACAACCACTTTTGAATAAAGCTTGTAAAAAAATCTTTTGACAAAAAATGATTGTTGAATAACAATCGTCGCTGAGGCGTGAATTTCTAAAATTTTTGGTATGCTTGTTTTTACAAATGGAAGAATGAAAAAATCTATACTTGAAAGCAAACTAATGCAAATATCAGCATTAAAGTCAGAAATAATTTTTCGAACCTTTTTGTAAAAATAATATCCATATTGAATTTTTTGAAGAAAATTTAATCCGTGATAGGTTTTTTCAATATTGTAAATTTTCAACTTTCCATCATACCTTTCTTCAAAAGGTAAAGAATGCCTTTTCACAATAACACAAACATCGTACCCCTGATTATTTATAAGCCAGTCTACTTTTTTGTTAGTAATAGTTGATATTCCCCCTAAATCATTTAAACTATTTAGCAAGTAAACAACTCTCATCTATTTTTTCTTCATTAAATTTCTAAAGTATAAAATCAAATATTTTACCGAATAACTTCTGAAAAATAATTTCATAATAGTGGATATCGATTTTGAATATTCTCCACTATTGAATAATGCATCAGAATAAAACAATAAGTACTTATAATATTTATTTTTTAATGATCTGACATTTTTATTTTTAAAGTATAATTCCTGATAACATTTTAATCCAATCTCTGTCCTTTCAAGGTATGATTTGGATGAATAAACTCCATTTTCATGAATTCTGTAAACTGAAGTAAAGGAACTGATAATAGCTACCTTTCCCTTTAACAGGAAATAGTAAAAAAGATGTACATCTCTAAAATATTCATACCTTTCATTTTCGTTAAAATCAAAGCATTCTTTTCTAAACATTAATGTTTGAGTACCAAGATGCCATCCCTTTTCTAACTTTTCAATATCTAATTCTATAAAATCTTGGTCTATGAAAAACTTTTCATAGCTATCATTTTTAAAAATGTTTTCTCTTTCATGAAGTAATTTAAACCTAGTGAAAATTAAAGAATAAGACTTGTTCATTTCCAGGAAGTTGACTTGTTTATGAAGTTTATACGGGTCAGTCCAATAATCATCTCCTTCGCAAAATGCGATATATTTACCAGTACACTTCTTTAAAGCCCAATAAAAATTTTTTGACATCCCTATATTTTTTGAATGTCTAAAATATTCTATGGAATGTTTACCGGATTGTTTTTTTAAAATTTCCTGAATGATTTCACCTGTTTTATCAGTGGAGGCATCATCTGCTATAATCAATTCCACTTCAAAGTCACATTTTTGCATGAGAATACTTTCAATAGCTTGGATAATAAATCTCTCATGATTAAATGTAATCATACAAACTGAAACCTTGGGAAAATTTTCAGTCATAATGTTCAAATGATTTTACCTTCAAAATCAATAAAATTTTAATAAGGTTTCTTGAGTTATACTACCCAAAATTTCATATTGAAGAGTTTATAGAAAAAATAATATTTAAACTTTAACACTATTCTAGGTTTATTATAATAACTGTTTTTTAATTGTATAAATTTCAATTGAAGATTCTAAAGAAGTCTTCGTTAATTCAAAATCTTCTAGGATATTATCATTTTCAATTTCAAACAATATGTTTGCTGCTAGTTTATTGGTTTTTCCCATAAATCTAGTATTAATTGAAGATGAATAATTTGCAGCTTTTGAAAATACTGGTTGAAAAACAATATAATTTTTAATAAATTTTATGATTTCTTCAATCTTATTAAAATTACCGATTACAATTCCATTTTTTACATATCCATAATAATCACTTAATTCTGGAACTAAATCAAAATATAAAGTAGGTGTATTTGTAAATAATGCTTCTTCAATAATACTGCTATTCCCTGCTACCTGAAGATCGATATCCTTTAAACATTCAAAAGAATTTTCGATAAAAAAATCACTAAGTTGAATTTTACTGTCAACTAATTCAAACTTTTCGCCAGAAATGGAAGGATGTAGTCTAATTTTAATGAATTTCACATCTTCCAATTTCGCCAGCTTAAGAGCTAAATCTTCATAAAGTTTGACCTCATGTGATTTATTAACTGATAAAAGAATTTTTTTTTGTTTTGGATTAAACTCTCTTTTTTTATTCAAATACCTATCTGCTTTCATATTACCAATGCAAAATATCTTCGTTTTTGAATGGCTAATTTCAAAATAAACTTCCGCAGCTAATTCTGAATTCAATAAAGCATAATCAAATTTTAGAGGGGGAAATATTTCAGAAACATTAGCATGTTGAAAATAAACAGATTTAATTCCATTATTTCTTGCTGCATACAAAATTCCAACATTAATATTAGTATGGTCATTAGCCATAATTATAATTTTTGGCTTTTTTATTTTGAAAATAATATTAAAGAAATGGAAACATGAAATAGTAAAAAATATTGTTTCAAATATTTTTTTACCAGGAATCTTATTTCCAAAATTCTCAATCAAATACCTATTATTGGAATTGTATAAAAATGGCAAGATGAAAACTTGGATTAAGTAAATATAGAATATTGGTAAATTTGAAAATTCAACAATATTATCCTTATCAATAAATTTATTCTTAATCCCTGTGAAATTGCCTTCTAATTCAGTAAATAAAGGTTCTAAAGCAACATACTGATTATTTGACCCTAGGAAAAATAAAAATTTTTTAAACTTAAAAGGATTAGTAATTCCAAAATTAAATTTTGCAATTTGTTTAAATAATTTCCAAATTGAAGAAATCCAAATCTTTAAAAAAGTTTCGAATGGATTATTAAAAGTTGAATGTACACCTTTTTTTTCAGCTAATTTTGAAGTGACAAAAAGTGAATGATCAATTATTTCTTTGTATAATACATTCATGAAACTACAAATTTTCCTTACTCAAAACACAGTCTTTAAAATTAGCTATGAACTAATTTTATAAATGATCTTGAACCATCTAAATTTTAGTCCTTTTTTCTTGTATTTCCTTAATTGATTTTTTTTCCCACTTTAAATAAAAAAACACATAAAAGCACAAAAATCCTTTGCTTTTTATTTATATTTTTAAATTCATATTCAGTCATTTTTCCCTCAATTCTTACACTCAGAAACAAATATTTACAGTACATCCACTATCATGAAAAATTATTAAACCTGGAGCTTAGAAAATCATAGCTAGCAAAAAAGATAAGAACGTTTGTTCGTTCCAGTTTCATAAAAAACAATCCAAAAGAACTGGAATATTACTAATAAAAGTAATTCTTAAGAAATATAAAGCGTAATATTCTAATATTTCCCAGGCACACCTTTAACAATTACGCCATCAGGAATATCATTAGTAACAACACTTCCTGCCCCAACAATAACATTATTACCAACTTTAACATTAGGCAAAACCGTTGCATTTGCACCAATCGATGTAAAATTCCCAATTTGCACTTTCCCTAAGATAACTGCACCAGGATTGACTTCACTAAAGTTTCCTATTTCAACTTCATGATGAACTTGAGCACCAGTGTTTATCAAAGTTCCAATCCCTATTTTTGTATTAGATCCTACAAAACAAAAATTTAAAATATCTACTTGATCAATTATCGAAAATTTCGAAATAATAGAACCTTCTCCAAAAATGGGGAAACAGACCCCACCTAAGGATTCCATGAATTTATACAGCTTATATCTGTATTCAGGGTTTCCAGTACCTAAAATAAATCTGGAATCTCTTTTGAAATGGCTTATGACTTGATCTTCCGAATTCAAAATAGGATATTTTTCATTAAAAATCTTAATTGAATTGATATTGTCAAAAAAGAATAGATCTTCGGTCATTTCTCTTGAAATTAATATATCTAAAAGTTCCAAGGCATGACCACCTGCTCCAGCTACAATCATCAATTAGTTATTTTGAATCCTTAATAAAATCCTAGCTATCATCCTTTGTTCTTCCTTAGTTAAGGTATGATAGAGTGGTAAACATAAAACCCTTTTTGAAATCTCATCCGATATCGGACAGTTGCCTTCCGTATAGCCAAGTTGGTTCAATCCTGGGAAGAAATACCTCCTTGATCCAATCCCCTGATCCTCTAAGGCTTTCATGCTTTTCTCAAGTTGCAACTCATTGGAAAATAGAACTGGAAAATAGGCATAATTATAATATTCAATCTGATCGGTTTTTGGATAACCTACCCTTAATCCCGATAAAATTTCATAGTAGTATACCGCTTGCTTTTTTTTCTTTTCCAAAATATTGTCCACATGATTCAAAACAGCGAGTCCCATTGCCGCATGGAATTCAGAGTTTTTCCCATTGATCCCAATACCATTAAACCTTTCAAATCCATCATGCCCAAAATTCCTCAAATAGGCCATCTTTTTCAATATTTCAGGGTCTTTGGTCACAACTCCTCCACCCTCAATGGTATGAAAAAGCTTGGTCGCATGAAAACTGCAAGTTGAAATGTCACCGTATTCAAAAATGGATTTTCCTTTAAGTTTTACACCAAAAGCATGTGCTCCATCATAGATGACTTTTAAGCGATATTTATCCGCAATCTGTTGAATTTTTTCCACCTCACAGGGGATTCCATAAACATGCGTTGCGAGGATAGCAGAAGTTTTATCAGTAATCGCTGCTTCAATCAGATCAGGATTGATAGTGAGCTTATCTGGAAGTATATCTACAAATACCGGCTCACATCCTTCCCATATAATACTTGTAGTAGTCGCTACATATGAAAATGGCGTAGTAATGATTTCTCCTTTTAAGCCTAAGGCTTTAATCGCAAGTTGAAGTGCGATGGTTCCATTGGACACAAAAAGTAAATGATCCAATCTTAAATACTCCTTCAATCTTAACTCAAGCTCATTGACCAAGGGGCCGTTATTGGTTAGCCAATTTCGGTTCCAAATGCCATCTATGTACCGATCATATTCTTCTCTAGGAGGAAGAAAGGGCTTTGTTACTGGTATCATATTATAATTTTTGAAGTCTCACCATTTCCTTAAACTTATCGTTTATTTCAAGCAGTTCATAAAAATTAGAAACTGATTCAATCTTTCCATGATTAAATAAAACTACTTGATCGGTGTTTTTGATAGTTGATAGTCTATGAGCTATGATTATGATAGTAAGTTTACCTTTATATGAATCTATATTTCTTTGAATGATTTTCTCAGTTTCTGAATCCAATGATGAAGTGGCCTCATCCAAGATCAAAAGGTCTATCTCTTTAAAAAACTCCCTGGCTATGGAAATTCGTTGCTTTTGCCCACCACTCAAATTAATTCCGTTATTACCTAATAAAGTATTTTCTTTATTTCCCAAACTCATGACAAAGTCAGTAATTGCTGCCTCTTCCATGACTTTCCAAAACCTTTCCAAATTTTCAGGTTTAGATTCTGACCATAAAGTAACGTTGTTAAATATGGTATCATTAAAAACAATTGGTTCTTGGGTAATATAACCAATTCTCTTTTGGAATTTAAACAAATTCAAATTGGAATAATTAACTCCATCCAAGAGGATTTTACCCTCACTTGGAGGCATTAATCCTGCAATTAAGTTGACCAAAGTTGTTTTACCTGAACCTGATTCTCCAACAAAAGCAAATGTTTGGTTTTTGGATAAATTCAGGTTAATATTTTTTAAAATCAGTTCATTTCCATAGCTAAATGAAACATTTTTTAATTCGAATCCTTTTTTAAGAACCTCAAAATTTGATTTTCCGAATTTTTGCTGTTCTTTTTTAAGTGTCATTTGAAAATCACTAATATTTTCCAAAGAACCTGACATATTCAAAAAACTGTTCCAGGAAGTTTGCAGAGCCATTAAAAAAGTCAAAGACCTATAAAAAAAGAGCAGGGACAAAATAATCAGACCTAAGGCCTGATCAAAATAACTAACTTGGACTAGAATAACAACTACCACTAAAGCGATAGTAATTGGTTCCCTTATCGCTTGCAATATAGCACTGTAATATCCTGTTTTAAGGTTATGATTTTCGATTATTTGAACTGCTTTCTTCAGTTTTTCTGAAAAAAGATGGTTAATACCTGTCGCTTTCAAATACTTAAAAAATGCTACTTTTTGGATCAATAAGCCCTGGTAATTATGACTTTCAGAAGTTATTTTTCTCGATAATTCTTTGGTTCTTTTATAAATAAGCTTAAAAATAAGGTTGGATAATATACCTCCTAAACTCACCAAAATTGCAAATTGTGGATTGGCCAATACCGCAAGAAAAATATAAACAAACAGCATGACTGCCATTTGCATGGACATAAAATACGACCTATATGCAGCAGCCACCCTTTCTGTTTCCCCACTTAGCGAATTCTGAATTCTACCTGCATCGGCAGTTACAAAAGCTTTGTAATTGTAATGCGTCAGGTAATCAATATTCTCCAAACGAAGCTTTTTGATAAAATACTGCTGGACAATCACCCGGTAATAAATCTCTGCAAACTTGGCAATACCTTTTAAAACAAAAAATAAAAGCATAACCAGCAAAACTGTTTTCAAGTCTAAGGTTAAACCAAAAGTCTTCAACCCTTTAACTAAGAATCCCAAATTACCCATAGCTTCGGAACTAGCCTCCGCTTTTCCATCTACCATTTCTAACAATGGTAAAAACATGGCCAATCCAAACCCATCCAATAAGCCAACTAGAATACTTAATGACAAAGCAAAAAAAATTCTATGCCTTAGATGAATGTAGAAATAAGTAAAATGTGTGAAAAGTTTTTTTACAATCTTCTTAAGAAAAACCATGAAAATTGATTACATAATTTAATAGAATATGAATCCCTATTTCGAGTAAAAATAAAAATCTGCAAATGAAGAAATTTCATTATTACCGTTGAAAGGATATCTGTTAGGTACTACAGCTACAAGGTTAAAACCTTTAATATTACTTTCAATCCAATCTGTAAATTTTCTGTGTTTAACATGAGCCGATGTGTTATTATCCTCGAAATTTGAGGAATAAATAATAACTTTCTTTTCAGCAGCATTAAATAATTGTTTCATGTATTTTTCAAACACATTATCCTCTACCAAATGAAAAATCACATCTAGAGACAACACTAGTTCTGCCTTTTCTGCTCGATAGTCGCTTAAATGTTTAAAAGTTTTAGTTGGATCTTCGGAAAATTTATTCTTGCAAATATTAATCGCTTCAAAGGAGACATCAAAGCCTGAATAATTTTGAATTAGAAGCAAATGAAGTTGATTTCCATCCCCACAACCAAATTCGACTACATTATTAATATTATTTTCTTTAATAAAGGAATTGATAACTTCTCCTTTAAACTCAGCCAATTTACCATACGATCCTGGCCCGGAATTTCCTCCCTTTTTATATCGTTGGTTCCAATAATTCCCAGAATTGAAGAATAACTTATTCTTTAATCTCTTAATTTTCTGTTTAATCCTGTTTAAATTACTCATCTCTAATGTTTATCCTAAAATATATTATAACAATAGATTTTCTATATTTAAATTGATTTGAAAAAACTATTTAAGTGATTTTTTAAATTAAGCAAACAAAATTTGTTTTATGAAAAACATAAAATACGAAGATTTAAATCCTCAAAAACAATTACCCATTTTTATTGATTTTTTATGATCCAATCTGAAATAAGCTTTGTTACGTCTTTGGCTGAACCTGATGTCAAATGATTACCGTCAGTATACTCAAAATCTGAGGCCATTGAACTTAAATTTAAAAACGGTACATTAAATTGAAGTGACAATTGTTCCATTTTTCTTTCAAAATCAGGAATCATTTTTTCGTCAATTTCCAAAATCGCTGGGTCACTTGGAAGCCTGACCAAGTAAACATCACCTTTCATTGATAATTCATCAATCAAACTTTTTAAACTTAAAAATCTTGTTTCTGAGAAAGACTTAGTATTTAAATAATTGGAATATTGCGCTAGCTTTGATTTTAGGACCTTTTCATAATTTTTTTCTTTTATACCCTGGATCTCAAGCCAGCCGTCTTTGTGTAAAATCATTGAGTTATTAGTGAAATAACGCAATAATATTTCATAATAAGAATTTATGTAATGAAAAAATAGATAATCAAGATTAAAAATAACACCATTAACCGATTCGATTGAATTTAAAAACAAGCCATTTTCTACAAAAAGATCCTCATTTTCAGGATCAATTTTTTCCGAAACCAAACTCCAAGGATCGATTGTTAAGATGAAAATACAGTTTAAACAATTAGAATCTAGCTTTTCTAAAATTCTTTTTTTGTAAACTTTTCCATAAGGAGAATGAATCACAGTAAACGAGAAATTAAAAATCTCATCTTCTCCAATTAATCCTAACTTTTCATTTAAAACAGAAGGAACAAGTCCTTGTGCCGAAGTTGATGTTCCTAGTATAAGGTTTCTTTTCTTTCCTGTTATTAATCTCTGATAAAATGGATCTGCTGTTCCATTTTCTAATAGAAAAATTACTAAAAGACTAAAAATAGTCAAAAAAGAAAACCATGTAGTTTTAAGGATAAACCTATTCAAAACCTAAAACTGAAAATAAATAAACTCCTGAGATCTTCTTGCAAATAAAAACACAATCATCACCAGACTGTAATATAAACCATACCTATAAATAGCTGGCTTGGCGAAAGCCATTTTTTGAATGGCAAAGTCATGCTTTCTTCCCATCCATTCCATAATTACAAAAAACAAAACAATACCGGCAAATAAGTAAACTCGCATGTTCATTTGAGGCATTGAAAACAGATCAATAGAAAATAATCCGAATAAATAATCAATTGCAAAACTTACATCTGGCGATCGGAAAAACACCCAGGTTAAAGTCGTCAACAAGAAAGTAATCAGGATTTGGGTAAATTCTTTTAAACTTGGCAGCATGGTATTTTCAGCCACCAAATCGGTATTGATCCTGTTTTTCTTACTCAAATAAAGCGGTAGAAAATAGATGGCATTTAAGCCACCCCAAACAATAAACGTCCAGTTCGCCCCATGCCAAAAACCGGATACCAGGAAGATGATAAAGATATTCCGGATTGCCAAACCCCTACTTACCCTCGACCCTCCTAAAGGGATATACACATAGTCCCTGAACCAAGTGGACAATGAAATATGCCATCGCCTCCAAAACTCCGCAATATCCCTTGAAAAATTCGGATAGGCAAAATTCCGCATCAGATCAAAACCCAAGAGTTTTCCTGTTCCGATCGCAATATTGGAATACCCTCCGAAATCCCCATAGATCTGGAAACTGAAAAACACTGCTCCTATCAGAAGATTGATTCCAGGTTGACTTTCCGGATTTTTGAATGCCTGATCTACAAATACCGCACAGTTGTCCGCAATCACCATTTTCATGAAAAAACCCCAAAGGATCTGCCGCATGCCGTCCATGGCTTTGGTATAATTGAATACCCTATGCTTGAAAAACTGTGGCAAGAGATTGGATGCCCTTTCTATTGGTCCAGCTACCAGTTGAGGGAAAAAGCTGACATAGGCAAAGAAAGCCACCGGGTCTTTGGTGGGCTGGATTTGTTTCCTGTAGATATCGATTGTATAACTCATCGTCTGAAAAGTATAAAAACTGATCCCCACCGGTAGAATCAATTGTAATGAATACTCATTGGCCTGAAACCCTAAAGCATTGATGGCCTGTATGGTAGAATCAATAAAGAAATTGAAATACTTAAAGAAACCTAATAATCCAAGATTCACACCCAAACTAATCCCCAAATAGACTTTTCTCTTAAAAGTCTCTTCTTCCTGTCCAAGCTTTAACCCTGTCCAATAATCCACCAAAGAACTAAACGCAATCAAACCCAAAAACCGCCAATCCCACCAGCCATAAAACACATAACTGGTTACCAGAATAAAAGCATTCTGAGCTTTCAAATGCTTCTGAAACACAAACCAGTACAGCAAGAATACTACCGGAAAAAATAGAAGAAATTCGAAAGAGTTAAAGAGCATAATTTTATCTTAAAATTTTAATCTCTTCCAATAAAAAATAAACAGGTAAATTGATCAAAAATGATATAAAAACAAAAGAATATAAGGCTAGTTTTTGATATTTTTTGCCCTCTATGTTCTTAAGAATACTTTGGAAAAACACAATAAAAAGAATCAAAGATACAGGGGATAATATTCTATAATTGAAACTATCAAACGGTGAAATTGACCGAAGTATTATAATCATGACAAAGTAAAATCCTGCAGAAAAAACCATTAACCTTTGACCTAAATCTAAGTTAAATTTAACTCCTCGGTAAACGAAAATTATTACTAAAATCTGTAAAAGAAGCAGTCCTATAGCAAATGAATCTTTATTACCTACAAACCAAAGGTTCCTTGCAAATGCGAAAACATTCAGCAATCCCCTAAAGAGATAATATGTAAAATCAGTCCAAGACTCCAGTCCAATATACACCCTCTCTGCTCCCGTCATAAATCCTGTTTTTATGTAGTTGATTGCTAGATAACCTACAATAAAAAGCCCTGAAATCATTAATGAAACCAACAATCTTCTTGCGTCCACATACTCTTTTCTAGTGTATTGATAAATCATATATCCCAAAATAAATAACCAAAAAATAATCCCTGCATACCTAAGTAAAAAAAGACAGGTTAGACTTAATCCTACATGAAAGAGCTGCTTTTTCTCTTGCTCTTGGTTCAAGCCATAAAACAAAAGCAAGACGAAAAACAAAAAAGGCCCTTCAGACCAAGTGTAGGAATACACTTCTGTAAGTCCATAAGAGAAATAAGCAAAACTTGCCCAAATAGCTGACTGCTTATATTGAATGTATAATAAGACGAAAGATGCCCCAAGAAAAAACAAGTTGACTGCTTTACTGGCCCATAATAAATTCGGTATAACTAAACCAAAAAGTGCTATTAAACAGGGATATCCAGCTGGCCAAATCGCAAAATAACTTTCAACAGATTCTTGATTAAAAGGAAAACTAGTTGGCCCTGCAAAACCTTTTCCTTTCAGAATATTTTCAGCTACTTTTAAATAAAAAAATGAATCCGGAGATTGGTAATTTGTCGCTTCTGCATTAACCCGTAGAATTATACTTAATAATAGGCTTAAAAATAGAATTAGAAGTAGCCAAAATTCTTTATCGAACTTTACGTTATTATTTCCCATCCTTTGAACTAAGTACACTTCTTGAACTAAGTATAAAAAGGATAGGTAAAACAGGTAATAAAAACCTTCCGTCCCAATCCACCGACATCATACATACACTTAATGCATGGAATACTATGTATATTAATGCGGAAATTTTCAATCCTTTAGAATGATTACTGTTAAAAATCCCCCTAATGAAGTAAACATAAATTGGGACAAGAAATAGAATAGAAAACATATTATGCCAAAAAGACCAAAATGGCCTGACATGCCCAAAAAACAGAAACAGTTTTCCAAAGAAGAGTTTTAACCAATAGACCGGCTGATGATAAATAAAGCAAAGCATTTGAACCAAAGGTAATTGATCATTATTGGGTAAAATCATGTTTTCCGGCCTATCGATAATTAGCAAATCATAATAAGGAATATTTGAATATTGGGTCACCCCATAAATCAATTCACCAATTTTATAATTTTCGATAAATCCAAAAGTACTGACCATTTGATTGGCTAAAGCCAAAATAAGGATTAGTCCAATAAAACCAAACAACCATTTTAACTTGGTATTCGAATGATTTTTAAAACCAAAATAAGATAAGCTAAAAACCAAAGCTCCCAATAAAGCTATTCCTGTTGGTTTGGTAAATATAGTTAGCCCTAAAATCAGAATTCCTAAAATCTTTTCAAGGAAAGAAATTTTTCTCTTATATAATCTAGTTAAAAAATATAGGGATATACAGGTCAGGCTGATAAATATAGATTCACATAGGATGTATGAATTAAACAAACTTATTTTAAAAAATAACAAGAAAAGGAAACAAGTTAAAAAAGCTAGTCTTTCATTCTTATACAAGACTAGGCTCGTTTGATATAAACTCATTAATCCAAAAAATGCCAATATATATTGACCTATTATAATTGAGGCAATACTATCATTGATTAATGTAGTTAAAAGAATAAATAATACATAGGTGATATACCAAATATTATGTGGGTCTATAAAAAATCCTTCATTTTTAATTTCAGAGGCATATTCCAAATACCTTGGAGAATCATTGACTACTTTAATACCTAGTTCATAAAGTAAAATACCATTAATGAAAATAAAAAAAGCAGTCAGTATTAAGATATTATTACTTCTTTTATCAAAAAAATTTTCTCCAATATCAATTACTTTAAAATCCAATTTTTGAATTAATTAAAGAAATAAAATTTAATTAACTGGGAAATCATAAGGATTCTGAATTCAACAAATCTGTAAAAAAGGAATATACACTAACTATAATTGGCTTACCCCCGAAACTTTCTTTCCAATTTACTAATCCTTGATTGATCATTCCTGTTACCGGAAAATGGGACACCCCCATATTGAAAAAGGATTTATGAGAAAATTCTTCTTCTATCAAATGGCTCATCAAATAATCTAAACACCTTAATTTCTTTCCTAAAGGTAAAGCAGCCGTGTACTGTAAATGAGCTGTTGTATCAGTTGAAAATACCAGAGCACCCCCAAGCATCTTTTCACCAGAAAAAACAGCATAAAAAAGGATTTGATCAGGAAAAATCGATTTCAAATACTCAATCTCTTGAAGGGAATGGGTTGGCTTTACCCCATGACGTTTTTCAAGATTCGGTACTAATATCTCTTCCCAAAATGATTTCAGATCTGAAGATTCTCTTATTTCAATCCCATTTGCTATTGCTTTTTTTCTTCCCCATTTTTTCCCCCTATCTTTTACCCTAAAAGGAAGTGAGGTACAATGATGGACAGCAGTAAAAACGGATTTCCCTCCGGTGTTTTGAATCGCTATCTTTAATTCTTTTTGCGATTCCTTTGCGAAAAAATCCGGCACCATTCTGACTTCCAAGCGCTCTATTCCCAGATTTTGATAGAATGCTTGAGTGTTTTCAATTATTTCCTGTATATCCTTTAATCTCAATCCATCCAGCATAAGCCATCCAGCATAAGTCAAACCCCTGTGGGAAAATACAGTATTTCCCTCCCTTTCAGCAGGAAAAATAGCCACAGGAACATCTTCATGATAAATCACCAGAGAAGCATCCTCAAACCTGTCCCCGTGGTACTCTATAAATTCCCTGCGGTGCAGAAAGGTGCCATTGATGCTGTTGTCCAGCACCAGATCCCAGTCTTTTTTCAAATGAGCTTGGTAGGATTTAATAGCGTATTTCAAATCCTTGGAGAGAAGAATGCCTGAATCTGTCATCATGAATCCGAAGGCATAAAGTACAAGTTCTTCAAGACATACCCCTTAAGATCGTAACCCTTTTGCTGCATAAAAAAGACCATAGGATGTATTGCTCTATTCCGAAAATCAAAAGTCTCATCTTCCACCACCACCAATCTGGGGCGGTACCGATTCCAATCCATTCCTTTTAAAACTTCGAGATCATGCTCCTCCGCATCTACGCCCAATAAATCAAAGTCTTTCGGTGCATGGTACCTATCCAAAATATCTGTTAGGGTGGTACTCTGCATCACCTCTTCCTTAACTTCCAATCCTTCTTGTTCAAAGTCTCTCAAAAATCGGGCATCAGTGGTGGATAAAACATTGTTTTGAACCTGATAGAATGTTCGGCTTGTAGCAATGTCTGAAACCAGGGCGTGTACAGCATGGTCTTTAGGCCTAAAAAACTCATATTTTTTGATCAAGTTCTTATTGGCATCAATGCAAATCCCCCTCCATCCTTTTCTATACAAGCTGTAGGTATTTGAGAGAAATTTGGGATGATTGGCCCCTACGTCCACATAAAAACCGTTATAGGTGATTTTAGCTTTGAGCAGGGATTCAATAATCCTATCCTCTCCCGTGAATGCAAAAGAATATTTAAGACTCCTTCCCAGCACCAGTCTGTTGAGGCTGGAAAATATTATTCCCAAGGTCCTGAATAAGCTGGATATTGGAAAACGGAACGTATAGAATTGACGAAAACAGCCCTTGATTTCTTTCCATACCAGTCCATAGAGAGTAAAAAAGGCTCTACTGAAAGAATTTTTATATAAAAGGTTTTGAATAAACCTGTTTTGAATCACGCTGGATATATGTTTTTCAATTTCCAGTCCATAAATACCTCCCAATCCTTCAAATAATCCCCCTCCTCAAACTTCTCCGAACAAAGCACCAGGCAAATGGCATCTTCCGAAAAATCGAAAACTTCACGCCAGATTCCTTCCCGCACTAAAAGTCCCTCATTCGGCTGATCCAAGTTGAAGGTCCGTGTTTCTTGACCATCATACAACCTGACCTTAAAACTCCCCTTGACCGCTACCATCACCTGTTGGTTTTGGATATTAGCATGTTGCCCACTTTTCCTTTCTGCTGTCACATCATAGAGATAGTACACCCGCTGCACTTCGAATGGAATTTCCTGAAAGCTGTGAGCAGACACTAAATCTCCATTTTCAGAGTTTTGTTGATAGAAAGGAATCAGAAAACAGTCTTTAAGCCTTGTGGTCATGTATCAGGATCTTGTTCTCTATTTGTACGGTAGTTGAATTCCTTCTTTCAGCGCAGCGTTTTATTCAAAACCTTCGAGGTTCCAAAAACCTCAAAGGTTAGCTTCACCCAGCTCCAGCTGCTTTCCCGTTACACGGAACAAGTCGTGTTCTTCTTTCGTCTTGTCCTAATTTAAACGCTAGAACTTCTTAACAAAACCTCTCCTTGCCCCTTTTCTTAGTGCTTCTTAGTGGCCTTAGTGGTAAAATAAAAAAACTCTGTGAATCTCGGTGCATTCTCTGTGTAACCCTGCCGGCTGCAGGCGGGTCTGTGTAATTCAAAAATCAATTATCTGCGCCCTTCAGGCTCCTTTGGGGAGTCAAGACGTACGATTTGATCCGAATCAAGTAAAATTTCAGGAAGTTTACTCTAAACAAAAGCCAATACAATATGCTCATAATCACCTACAGGTTCAGTAAGACATAATGCAGGTCTTACTTTTGATGTTTTAAAATCTTCAAAAGGAAAAGATACTAATACGAAGCTGTATTTTATTTCAGATGGCTTTTCCATCATATAATGAATAAATATCCTCTTCCTTATCTTTTAAAAAATCAAATGCAGGGTCTTTTGAAATCATTTTCAGCCATTCCATCTCCTCATTTAGATCTTCTTCCATAAGGATTAAAATTTTCACATTTTTCCCCGCTTCTTTTAAATCAAGATCCAGTTTTAAGTGGCCTTTGCTATTTGTCTTTGATTTTATTTCAATTGCTTTCATTGTACTTTAACCCAATATTCAAAATTTAATTTACAAAAAATAAAGTAAATTTCATTTAAACTCCATACTTATTCAACGTACCCTCAAGAAGCGCGTCAAGTTCTTCTATTGACAAATGGTTTTCAGGAGAATTCAATGATAGTTTTAAATCATCGTGTAATTCAGACTTTAGCTTCTCCAAATTTTGAATTTCCAAAACATCAACTTTATCTTCAAGAAACTTATCCATATTCTAAAAAGTTTCAGGCTACATTTAACTTAACAACTTCCGGCTCAGCACCTTTTTCATAAGCTTCCTGCCCCTTTTGCATTACCACCTCCGTGGTTGCTTCATCTAAATAATAGTGCCCACAGTTCTGACAGACTTCTGCTGGAACATGCTTCAATAAGACAATAGTATTTCCCCGCTCCAAAGTTACAGTTACATGCCCTGGCGCTGTTTGACCATTTTTACAGATTGAACACTCCATATCTTTATTTTTTGTACAACAGCATGTGCATTCTACTGGGGTTCCTACTTGCAGCAGGCAGGCGTGGAAATTCGAAAGTTCTGCGCCTAATTTCATTACTCATGCTGCTATGATGATAGTAAAAGAATAAAATCCCTAACAACATTAAAATCGAGTTAATTAGTGAAATTAGCGAAATTCTTCATTTCTA
This sequence comes from Shivajiella indica, assembly GCF_042683085.1. Classification (NCBI taxonomy): domain Bacteria; kingdom Pseudomonadati; phylum Bacteroidota; class Cytophagia; order Cytophagales; family Cyclobacteriaceae; genus Shivajiella; species Shivajiella indica. Next base: position 38,412 of record NZ_JBHUIV010000025.1, read on the forward strand.
ATTCTAAATTCCACATTAAAGACCTCTCCTACCGTCCCCGCCTGAACGGAACGGGCAGGGAGGTGACAAGGATAAGCCTATCTCTTTCTCTACCATTCTGAGATATTTATCCCTTTTTCTCCGTGACCCTCTGTGCCTCCTCTGTGTGACTCTGTGTAATTCAAAAAGATTTTATCCCAAAGAACCAAGCTCCTCAACCCTTTCATGCTCCAACCCGACACTTGTCCGCCGTGGCGGAACCACGACAACTTGACAACTATGATAACTCCTCACTCTCAACTCCCCCCTTTTTACTTTTGCCTTTTGCCTTGGCTCTTATATAAAATCCTTAATGAAATCCACTATTCCTTAATGGTTCAAAAAAAACTCGCTCTTCTCTATGTGTACTATGTGATCTATGTGGTGAAGAAAAATCATGTATATCTATAGAACCGATCTCCCAAACTTTCCAAGCTCGCTCATTCCGAATTTTTAATTCTTCATTCTAAATTCTCAACCCCTCACATACCTCCTCTTCCCCCTTTCCAACAATACCAACAAGGCGATAAACAACAACAATACCACCACCATCACCCAAAGGTCCTGCGCATGCCCGAAATGCATCCAATACCGCTGGGCGGGAAATCCTCCCCTTTCCCCTGCAACAAAGGCTTCTTTCATTCCAGGGACATTAAGCTGTACCCAAAACATGGACAATATCAGGTTCAGCCCGGCAATCTTCCATACATCCTTCCATAAAATCCTATACCGCCGGATGGCCTTCATCAATCCCAAAAACAACAGTGGCAAAAATGGAACCATCGTACTCGAATCCGGATGCAGGGCAAACACCAAAAGCAAGGCCATGGCCAAAGTAAAACCAATGCCCAATAAGGCCGTCTCTTTCAGTACCCGGTACATAAACACCAAAGCAAGCGGGATGATAAGCCCAAAGAACATCAGGTGACCGGCCAGGAAATCCAAGGGAAACCTGAACAAGGCCTCCACAAAGGCTTGACCTAATTGACGTAAACTCACATTGCTGTTGCTGCCGGATAACAGCCACAGAAGAATGGAAACTACCAAAAGCCCCCCAAAAAAGAGTAAAATCCTTTCAGATTGAAGCTTTTTGCCAATATATTTCCATGTTTCCGACCAGTTGATCGGAGAAGTTCTTCCTATCCAGAAAAGGAAAGCAGCCAAAGCCATCAAAGCAATCACAAAACCCAAAAGGGAACTCAAGGAATCTTCCATCCTGCCGCTTACCCAAGCTAAAACAAACATTCCCAGAATAAATAACCCCACTACTATCAACGCCAATCGGGAAGGTGGCTTTTCAACCTCATAAATACTGAGTTTATCACCCGGCAATACCATCAATAACAAACCTATAGGCAATAAAAAAGGAGAAACAAAAGCTCCCGCCAAGGAAACCAAAAAGAGTTTGTTTTTATCGTAACGAATGAAATAATTCACCTGCCCAAGGCCAATCGTCATGGCTGCCAAATCCGTGGAAAAGGGGTTGTACCATACTTCCTTGAGTATAAAAAAATTGAAAAAGAGCAAGACAAAAGCCAGGGCCTCAATAGCTCCTTCAAACCGGAGTTTTTTCATAATCCTAAAAAACCAAAACACCCCTAATCCCAAAATCAGGAAATTCAGGATCAGCATTCCGCTCATCAGTGGGGCCGGTTCCAGGTCCAGACCAAAAATCACATAAATCACATGCACCAGGGCAAAGGGCAGGATATGTTGGAGTTGCCAGATATTATAACTGTCCTTATCGATCACATCCACAAATTCTATGGCCACCTGCCGGAAAAAAAGCCCATGACCAAAAGTGCCATCATTCACAGGCACTTTCTCCCCAGGAATCTGGAAGAGCACAATGGCAAGGAGAATGGTGATGAGGATTATTCGGGGCATTGGATGGTGGGATGTGGGATGTCGGATGTAGATGTCCGATGTGGAAATTAACTATACGTCATGTTGAGTGAAGCGAAACATCTCTGTTGTCCTACTTCTGTTGTCCTGCTTCTCCAGAAGCTGGACTTTCTATTAATTCTACTGGTTCAGTCGTGCCTTTGTCGAAGGTCCCATGATCCGCCAAAGCGGACAGGCTTGGTTAGTCCCATTTACAAATTCCAATCTTTGTGTAAAATTAAAAGCGCAGCTTTTATCAGCGTTCATCATCATTCATCTGTGGTTCCATTTCATCCGCGATCATCCGCCAAATCTGTGTCATCCCTGCCCGTCCGATCAGGCGGGAGCGTTCCATTGACATCTAAGTTTCATATCGCCGGCGAAGCCATTTATTCTTCAATTCCACCTACAGCGCCGTCTCTGTAACCGGGCTGGACATCATCAACCCCGGGTTGCGGTAAACCTTACCAGGGGCTTCCCGTATTTAGCCCCTACAGGGCGGTTTCATTCATTTTCCAATTCCTAATCTTCGTATGACCAAAAAGCGCAGCTTTTCTATGTGTTCTATGTTCACTATGTGGTGAAATTCGAAAAGCGAAGCTCTTATCTGTGTTTATCAGCGTGTATCCCTGCCTGCAGCAGGCAGGTGTGGTTACCCATTTTTAGCCCTGCCTGATCGGACGGGCAGTTCCGTTCATTTAATGTCTAGAAAACCCACATCAAGCTGCTTGGTGTTCTTGCTACCTCTGAAACTGGGAAAAAACGTCTAAATTGAAAAAGCCAAATTTCCCACAAAATCTTTAATTTCTTTGGGTCCTTGGTGCGCTTCGTGGTTCAAAAAATCCTTTTCTCCTACAGAACTGATCTCACATACTTACACTCTGTGCATCCCTGTGTAATTAAAAAAACATTCTGCTACAGAACCAATCTCCCAAACTTACTAAGCTCTAACTTGACAACATTGATACATCAATTTAGACAAATTCTTAATTCTTCATTCCCCATTCTTCATTCCTCATTCCCCATTCTTCACTCTTTCCTCAACTGTCCATCAAAATATTCAATCGTCTTTCTCAGCCCATCCCAAAGGGCTGTTTTTGGCTCCCAATTCAGTAAATTCCTCGCTTGGGTGATATCGGGTTGTCTTTGCTTGGGATCATCCTGGGGAAGGGGTTTAAAAATCAGCTCACTTTTGCTATTGGTGAGTTCAAGGATATTTTCCGCCAATTGGATCATGGAAAACTCCACGGGATTTCCCAGGTTGACAGGACCGGTGGTACCCTTTGGGGTCTGCATCATGGCATGCATTCCATTGATCAGATCATCCACATAGCAGAAACTCCTGGTTTGCTTTCCGTTTCCGTAAATCGTAATCGGTTGGTTCTGCAAAGCCTGTAAAATAAAATTACTCACTACCCTGCCATCATTCAACTGCATATTCGGGCCATAGGTATTGAAGATACGGATGACTTTGATGTCTAAATTATGCTGCCTGTAGTAATCAAAAAACAGGGTTTCCGCACATCGCTTTCCTTCATCGTAGCAAGCCCTTGGGCCTGTCGTATTCACATTGCCCCAGTAGGTTTCCGGTTGGGGATGTACGGAGGGGTCTCCATAGATTTCAGAAGTACTGGCCTGTAAAACCCTTATTTTCAACCTTTTAGCCAATCCCAACATATTGATGGCACCCATCACTGAGGTTTTGGTGGTCTGCACCGGGTCAAACTGGTAATGAATCGGACTTGCCGGACAGGCCAGGTTGTAGATTTCATCTACTTCCACAAACAGCGGAGTGGTCACATCATGCCGGAGCAGTTCAAAATTCTTATTGTCCAGAAGGGGTAAAATATTCTGCCTTCTTCCGGTAAAAAAATTATCCACACAAAGCACTTCATTGCCTTGTTTGAGAAGTTTTTCGCACAAATGTGAGCCCAAAAATCCAGCCCCGCCTGTTACCAATATCCTTTTCATTTTTTATATATTATCTTAACAAAATCTATTTTTTAATCCACTGGTTCAAGTCTCACGACTTGGACCCCATCATTGCAGTCTCCTGACTGCTTTCTTTTCCATTTACAGTTCTAATCGCCCGCGATTCCATTCATTCTGTTGTCCTGCTTCTCCAGAAGCTGGACTTTTGTTTTCGATGACGGATGTCAGATGTCCGAAGTGGGATTTAACTCAAATGGTTCAAGTCTCCTGACCTGCCTGAATGCTTTGGCAGGCAGGCTTGGACCCCTTCATTGCAGTCTCCTGACTGCTTTTTAATGAATTTACGTTTCTTGTCGCCTGCAATTCCATTCATTCTCCGATTCCTCTTACAGCGCCGGCCTGCCTGACTGGCAAAGGCAGGCTCTGGAATAGGGCTGAGCATCATCAACCCGGGGTTAAAACCCCAGGCTACCGATAGACCACCCCCATGGGGTGGTTCCTAGCTCATTCAAATAACATCTCTTGAAATGTAAGAGTTAAATTTCCAGGTTTCTAACCACAACACTTGTCCGCCGTGGAGGAACCAGACAACAATGACAACTTTTTCACTCCATTCTTCATTCAACATTCTTCACTCTTCATTCTAACTTCTCCCCCTCTGTGCATCCCTGCCTGCTGCAGGCAGGTCCGTGCCTCCTCTGTGGCTCTCTGTGTAATTAAAAAAAAAATCTTACTTCTTTAGAACCGATCTCCCATCCTTACCAAAGCTACCTCATTCCTAATTCATCACTCTTCATTCTACATTTCCCACTCCCTCATTCTTAATTCATCATTCTTAATTCTACATTCAAGATCCATACACCAAAAACCCTCCTACTTCCTCTGGGTCTTCTTCCTGAATGCTCACGACTACCTTTCGATTGAGTTTTTCATAGGTTTTGTCAATCAGAAAATCTAAGTACTCCAAATCCAGCTCCTTCCCGATCAAAAGCATTTCGATGGTACCGGAATCAATTCCCTGGGCATAATCCCCCACGATATAGGCCTTTTCCACATTGCCCATGCGTAGGACGATTTTCTCCATCAGTTCATCCAAGCCCAGAAACTTGGAAACCATATTCTTTATCTCCTGAAAAAAGGGATGGGATTCATTGGCCCTATAAAGCTTGGTTTTGCCATTTTCCCCGGCCTTCAGCAAGCCGGCCTCTGTCAGGCGGTTCAATTCCACCCTCACCGAATTCGTCGATTCATCAAACTCCTTCGCCAAAGAACGCAGGTATCCTGAATTGCTATGCGAAAAAAACTTCAGGAGAAGCTTGATGCGGGTTTTGGAAGTTACTAATGAGTCGAGCAATGGAATGTTAAATTTTGAATTAAGAATTTTGAATTAAGAATTCCTTCTTAATCGATTACAAAAAAAATTAAAAAAGGCAAGATAATTGACTGAAAGTTAAACGGATAAATTGGGGTATGATTAAATAAAATTTTCTTTTTTTGGTAAAAATAAAACCTTATGAAAAATATAATACTTGAAAAATCTTATCAGTTTTCAGAAAGAATTCTTAATGTTTATTTCTTTCTAAGAGAAAACAAACATTTCCGTTTAGCTGAACAAATAGTTGGGTCTGGTACTTCCATTGGAGCAAATGTAGTTGAAGCACAAGCTGCTCAATCCAGGAATGATTTTATTTCAAAATTATGCATTGCTTCAAAAGAAGCCCGTGAAACAGAGTTTTGGTTAAAACTATTCAATCGAAAAGAATTGCTCCAAGACTATCCTGATTATGAATATTTAAGGGACGAAATCAAAGAAATCATCAAAATATTGGATTCAATTATCCTTTCTTCAAAAGAAAAAAAATGATTTTGATTGGACCTTGGATCTTTCCTGATTCTAAATTCTTAATTCCTAATTCAAAATTCCACACCAAGGTCCTCTCAGTCCCATCCTGACACCTACAAAAATCGAGTAAAAATATTACTCGCGAGTAACAAATTTACTCGGTGTACTTACTTTTGCAAGGATTTTTAAAAAAAAATCATGGAAATAATGTACAAAACAGAAAATCACCAACATACTACAAATTGCTCCCTCTTAATGTAATGCGATTTTCCCAGGTAGTGCGGTTTTCCTAAACCGCATACTTTTAAAATAAAAATCCTTTTTCAAAATCATTAATACAATTGCAAGTTTTCCGATTTACAAAATCGGAACTACAATGTAATGCGATTTTCCTAAATCGCATCCCAAAAAACTATCCGATTTACAAAATAGGAACTACAAAAAAAGGCTGTACCTAATTAAAGGACAGCCTCTTTTAATTTTTTTATGATATAATTTATCTTCAAAAAGAAATTGATCCCATATTACACTGCCTGAGCAGCAAACAATTTCACTTCTTTAACCAATTGGGAATCAAAATATTCAATGGTTTTGATCAAACCTTCCCTAAGCTGAACTTTTGGTTCCCAACCCAAAACATCTCTTGCCTGGGTGATATCTGGTCTTCTTTGCTTGGGATCATCAATCGGAAGCGGTCTGAAAACCAATTCGCTCCGGCTATTGGTCAGCTCTAAAATAAGATTGGCCAATTCAATCATGGTAAATTCTCCCGGGTTTCCAATATTGATCGGTCCGGTCACTTCATGTGGAGTCCGCATCAATCTGCACATTCCATCTATCAGATCGGAAACATAACAGAAACTTCGGGTCTGGCTTCCATCTCCAAAAATGGTAATCGGCTTGTTCTGTAATGCCTGCATGATAAAATTACTGACAACCCTACCATCATTGGCCTGCATATTGGGTCCATAGGTGTTAAAAATACGCATCACCTTAATCTGAAGGTTATGTTGTCTATAATAGTCGAAAAAGAGAGTCTCAGCACAACGCTTACCTTCATCATAACAAGCCCTGGGCCCGATTGGGTTTACATTTCCCCAATAAGACTCCGGTTGCGGATGGACTGCCGGATCACCATAGACTTCCGAGGTGCTGGCCTGCAATACCTTTACTTTAAGTCTTTTGGCTAATCCCAGCATATTGATGGCACCCAAAACAGAAGTTTTGGTAGTCTGCACCGGATCAAACTGATAGTGAATGGGACTGGCAGGACTGGCTAAATTGTAAATTTCATCTACCTCTACATATAAGGGTGAAGTGATGTCATGGCGAAGCAGTTCAAAATTTTTATATTCAAGCAGTTCTGAAATATTCTGTCTTCTTCCTGTAAAAAAATTATCCACACAAAGAACCTCATTGCCTTCATTGAGTAATTTTTGACATAAATGGGAACCTAAAAAACCTGCCCCTCCTGTGACTAGAACCCGTCTCATAGTTTAGAATTTAAAGAATTACAACAGTTAACCATAATTTTTATGTAAAATAAATTAAGAATGCTCGAAATTCCAAATACATTTTTAACTATTTGAAAATTTTTTTTTTGTATATAAAATTAAAATTGAATAAACCTTTTCACCCCATTGGATCCAATAATTTAATTGGTTTAAAAATTATCATCTAATTAAACACACTCCTGTGGTTCAATTGGTTCAAGGATCTATTGACTTGGACCATAATATTGCAATCTTCTTACTGCTTTCTCAGGAATTCACATTTCTTATCGCCGGCGGATCCATGCATTCTTCGATGCCATGTATTGCAACGGCTTTTGGATTGGGCTGGGCATGTTTTACCCAAGGGGTTAAAACCCCTGGTTATTTTATCATTCGCCCCTATGGGGCTTTTATGTATATTCACGATTGGAATCCTACTGGGATTCGTGTAAATCCGCAAGCTTCGCGCCTAATTTTTTTCCCATATTGCTTTGATCATAGAAAAACATAAAGAACCCTAACCTCCTTAAAATCAAAGTAATTCGTGTAATTCGTGTAATTCGTGGACTTTTTATCCGTGTCCATCTGCGTCCATCTGTGGTTAAAATAAAAAAGCGAAGCTTTTAACACGCTTTTTATTAATCAAGAGTTGTTTTTCCAGCTATCAGTGGCTGTCAGCCCGGGTACGGTTCTCAATTTTGGTCATCAATTATCAAGCCCTACGTCCTAGTTCTGGCCTAAAAACATCCTTAGTATGCTTAGCCGCTTAAATTCAACTCCTATCGGAGTTGGGCGGGCCGGGAGATCCGGATTACACCTTCCCCAGGTAAAAACCCGGGGCAAATAACCTTCGGTATTTGACGCTAATCGCGTCGTACCCCCATAAAGAACTATCCTCCCAAACTTTCCAAGCTCCAACCCGAAAACTTGACACCTGTCCACCGTGGCGGAACTATGACAACCCGACAACCTCCATTCCTTCATCCTTCATCCCTCCTAACTTTTCACTCTCCATTCTCCATCCATCCCTTCCCTCCTATCCATTATCTTTTCCCAATAAAAACCCTTACCTTTGTACAACTTTGTAGAAAGAAACGGCAAGTTGTAGGCCGGTTTAATCAAATACTTCAGGCTGCCATAGAAATTACAACATCTTTTCAGCCATCCTATTCCCGCCCCAATGGCATTTCAATCTTTAAATTTAATTGAACCTATCCTTAAGGCATTGGCCAAGGAAGGTTATACCAACCCTACTCCCATTCAGCAACAGGCTATTCCGTTGGCTTTAAAAGGGCACGATGTTTTGGGTTGTGCGCAGACCGGAACCGGAAAGACCGCCGCATTTTCCATTCCCATTATACAGTTGCTGGCCCAACAAAAACAGAGAAGGCCGGGAATCAAAGCCCTGATCCTGACCCCTACCCGGGAATTGGCTATTCAGATCGATGAAAGCATCGCTGCTTATGGTTCCTTTGCCCATATCAGGCACACTGTAATCTTCGGAGGTGTATCCCAACTCCACCAGACCAATGCCCTAAAAAAAGGAGTGGAAATATTGGTGGCCACACCTGGAAGACTCCTGGACCTGGTCAACCAGAAATTCATAGACCTCCGTCAATTGGAATTCTTTGTCCTGGATGAAGCAGACCGCATGTTGGATATGGGTTTTATCCATGATGTCAAAAAAATCATTGCCCTCTTGCCTCCAAAAAGGCAGACCCTATTTTTCTCAGCCACCATGCCTCCGGAAATTCAAAAGCTGGCGGATACACTTTTGAAAAACCCAAAGACGGTGGAAGTTACTCCGCCATCCTCTACTGTGGAGAAAATAGGGCAAAAGCTGTATTACACCAATAAATCCGATAAACCTAAACTCCTTCTTTACCTGTTGGAAAAAGAAGAAATAGACACAGCCTTGGTATTTACCCGTACCAAGCATGGAGCCGATAGGGTGGTAAAAGCTTTGTTGAAAGAAGGAATCAAAGCAGCAGCCATCCATGGGAACAAAAGTCAGAATGCCAGGCAAAATGCACTGAACGGTTTCAAATCCGGGAAACTTAGGATATTGGTGGCTACCGACATTGCAGCCCGTGGAATTGATATTGATGAACTGGCCAATGTATTCAACTATGACCTCCCCAATATCCCTGAAACCTACGTACACAGAATCGGTAGAACAGGGAGGGCCGGAAATTCAGGTATTGCCATCTCTTTTTGTGACGGGGAAACGCTGAAAGAGTTGAAAGAAATCCAAAAATTGATCGGCAAAACAATCCCGGTGATAGAAAAACATCCTTATCCAATGGCAGCAGGAAGCATTGAAAAACCAGAACTTCCCAAAGCAAGAACCTCTAATCCAAAACGCAGATTTCAGAGGAGATAGTAATGCGATTTTCCAAAGTAATGCGATTTTCCAAATCGCATATCCTGATTGGAAAATTTGAAAAAAAAAACATCCTGGGAATCAATGTCCCAGGATATTTTTTTATGACATTAAATAGTTTATGGACATTTTTTTAACGCTCGGTCCTCATATCGCCGGCGAAACCACTCATGCTCCGAATACACTTTCAGCACCGGCTCTGGAGGCGGGCTTTCATCTTTTAACCCCGGGTTGCGGTAAACCTTACCCTGGGCTATTGAAAAGTTGAGCCCCGCCTGATCGGACGGGCAGGCCCTTCAGGGCTGTTTCAATCACTTTTCCATTAATCTAAAATGGAAATCAAGAGTGAAATTTCCAGGTTTCTAACCATGACACTTGTCCGCTGTGGCGGAACCCGACAACTATGACAACTTTTTCATTCACTCTTAATTCAAAATTCTACATTCTTCATTCAATCCTCTCCACAATCCACTTGACCACATCCCCCATCACTTCCTCTTTTTCAAATTCATTGATCAATTCATGGTAAAGACCTGGATAACGGTGAAAGGTTTTATCTGAAGAGGAAATCTTACGAAAAAACTCCTCTGTTCCCTTGGGATGGGTCAATGAATCTGCCGTTCCATGCATTAAAAGTACAGGAAAATGAAAGCTCTCTGCTGCCGAATCAATGTATTTCATCATTTTTGAAAGTTGATACCCAGGCCTGGCAGCTATGGGATCATGATAATTCAAAGGGTCTTCTTCGTATTTTTTTACTTCTAGAGGGTCTCTGGAAATTTTAGAACTGTCCAATTTGAGGACCTTGAGTTTAGGTGTCAAGGCACTTAACAAAGATGAAACAGCTATCAAAAATTTGGGAATATCATCAGAAGGTTTCAATGCAGCAGCGCTTAAAATAATACCTTTGGCCTCCGGCTTAAATTTTAGGGCATAAGCCGCTACAAACCCTCCTCCCATGCTATGCCCGAAAATGAAAGCAGGTAAATTCGGGAAATAGTTTTTTACCTTGCCAAACAGTGCATCAATATCTTTCAGGTAATCTTCATAGTTAGAAAAATAAGCGGTAGGCTTAGGAAGGGATGATTTACCATGTCCCCGACCATCAAAGGTGAAAACAGCTATTTCGGAATCAACCATCTTTTTTGCCAGATGGTCATAGCGTGAACTATGTTCTGCAAGTCCATGGACAATAAGAGCAGAGGCTTTGGGTTTCTCCGGCATCCAGGCCTGAAGGTAAAGTTTCAATCCGTCATGGGTGGTATAGGCTGTTTCGAGGTGGTTCATGGTACAGGAATATTGATTTGAAAATTCTTAAAAATCAATATAAGTTAAAAAATTATAAAACTAATGTTATACATATCAAGAGAAATCAGGGATTTTTGTTGATTTTGTTTTGGAGTTTGAAGCCTTAAATCTTCTAGATATCGCTCATCCCTACGGGATTTTTATCCCAAATTCAAAACCTTTTTTCCAAAGCTGAAGCATTGGGCCATTATGTCGGCCGATCCTACGGATCTTCCCCAGTCCCTTAAGAACGAAAGATAAACCAACCAGCAGGTCTCAGCCCTTTGACAAAGGACGAGTCCCATCGGGACGACCGATATACTAACCAGCGGGTTTCAAACCCTGGAAAAAGGACAACCTCTTATCCCCGATAAGTCCCATCGAGACGACCGATATACTAACGATTTTGGCAAAACCCTTGAAAGAAGAATGACAACCCGAAGCGGAGAACCATCTAAACTACCTCCTCCAAAATCCGAAATTCACCACTCTGTTCCTTATCGTCGTCTAATCCATTCATACTCCGATGCCAATTACAGAGCCGACTCTGTTACCAGATTGGCCAAAATTACCAAGGGTTTCGGTCGTCCTCCCTTTACCCAGGGCTATCCCGATTGCAGTCGGGACCACATCCCGATTTGCTTTTCTTCTCGGGACAGGCACTACAGAGTGGTTCCAGCCAATTGGAATTCCACCTTTCAGAATCTTCTCAAACTACAGTTCCTTAGAAGTAGGATTTATCAATGTGGTTTTTTAAAATCCAATCCCTAAAATATTACCGGTTTTCGTGTTAATCCGCAAGCTTCGCGCCTAATTCTTTTTCCCATTTCCATTCGAATCCACATTAACAGTCAACACCCTCTTAGCCGACCAATCCAGAATTATAAAAAAATTTGTGAAATTAGTGTAATTAGTGGTTCAAAAATATCTTTTTCCCTGATAGAACCGAATACCAAAGCTATCAATACTCCAATTTTTACTTTTGCCTCCCAAAATTCTTCAGGGCAAGTTTTTGCCTTGGCTCTTTTTTTTCCATCCAAGTTTCATATAGGCGGCGATTGACTACCAATCTTCGATCTCATGAATAGCGCCGTCTCAGGAACCCGACTGGCATCTTTTAACCCTGGGTTGCGGTAAACCTTACCCAGGGCTAATCAAGGTTGAGCCCCTTTAGGGCTGATTCGCCTATTTCCCAATTACACTTTTCAGAAAATCTCACCCCAATAGAACCGATTACCCAAAACTATCAAGGCATCTACTTTTTACTTTTACCTTTTGCCTTGGCTCTTTAATTCAAATCCTTAATGAATCCCTTAATTCCTCAACTCCTTAATGGTTCAAATCTCCGAAATTCCTCACTCCCCACTCTCCATTCATCATTCTTCATTCTTCATTCTCCTCTCACCTAAGGAATCCACTTAATATGTTTAAAATTCGGTTTTCTCTTTTCCAAAAAGGCATTTCTCCCTTCTTTAGCCTCTTCAGTCATATAAGCCAATCGTGTCGCTTCACCAGCAAATACCTGTTGCCCGACCATCCCATCATCTGTCAGGTTCATGGCAAATTTCAGCATTTTGATAGAGGTCGGAGATTTTGCCAGAATCTCCTGTGCCCACTGATAAGCCGTATTCTCTAACTCATCATGGGGAATCACTGCATTCACCATTCCCATATCCGCAGCTTCCTGCGCAGAATAATTTCTCCCCAAAAAGAAGATCTCCCTCGCTTTTTTCTGGCCTACCATTTTGGCCAGATATGCCGATCCATAGCCCCCGTCAAAACTGGTCACATCGGCATCAGTCTGTTTGAAAATCGCATGTTCCTTACTGGCCAATGTCAGGTCACAGACCACATGTAAGCTATGTCCCCCTCCTACTGCCCATCCCGGCACTACAGCAATCACCACCTTGGGCATAAAGCGGATCAAACGCTGCACCTCCAAAATATTCAGGCGATGATAACCATCTTCACCCACATATCCCTGATGGCCTCTGGCCCTTTGGTCTCCGCCCGAACAAAAAGAATATACACCGTCCTTAGGAGAAGGCCCCTCTGCAGAAAGCAAAATCACCCCAATGGAAGTATCTTCCTGGGCATCATAAAATGCATCATACAACTCAGCTGTAGTTTTTGGACGGAAAGCGTTTCTGACTTCTGGCCTGTTAAAAGCAATTCTGGCCACCCCATCACACTTTTTGTAGGTGATATCTTCATATTCTTTGGCCGTTTTCCAATTGATCTCCATGGTATTTTTGGTTTAATTTTTTCCTGCAAGATAACAGCCTTACGGGAATTTTGTTGATTTTTGGGTTTGGGACTTATTGGATATGGGCAAAATAATCATCAGGGAACAGGAATTTTCTTTTGAACAGATTAAAACAGGGAATTGGTCTGCGCAGGACCCCTATTTCGCACAGGCACTTTATTTTTGTAAGGATTGGCTAACCGGTAAAACGGAATTTGAACTTTCCACTTCCGGATCTACCGGAACTCCAAAAACCATCCAGGTAAACCGGAACCAAATGGAAATTTCCGCAAAAGCCACCAGAGATTTTTTTGGGATAGAAAAAGATGCAAAGCTGCTTTGTTGCCTGAATACTGAAATGATCGCAGGCAAAATGATGCTGGTCAGAGGGATGGAATGGGAGGCATACATTTACCTTATTAAGCCACAATCCAACCCCTTGGAAGAATTAAACCAGATCTTTGATTTTGCGGCTATGGTCCCTTTGCAGGTAGATACCTGTTTGCAAAATCCTGACACCTACCTCAAAATGCAACAGATCATAAACCTGATTATTGGCGGGGCCCCCTCTTCCCGGAGTCTGTTGGAAAAAATTGCAGAAATGAGGTTGAACGCCTATCAGACTTATGGCATGACCGAAACCGTCTCCCATATTGCTTTGGCAAAAATTGAAGGGGCGGAATTGGTCTACAAGGTATTACCAGGAGTTCAGATTGGAGTGGACCAAAGTAACAGGCTTTGGGTCAAAGCCCCTATGGCAAAAGAAAATATCCTCCAAACAAATGACGTAGTGGAACTGTTAAACTCCCAACTGTTTAAATGGATTGGAAGGGCTGATTTTACCATCAACTCCGGGGGTATCAAACTGCAACCTGAAATTTTGGAACCAAAAATGGCAGATGCTATTTTCCCCGTTTTCGGAAAAGTTGACTTCTTTTTAATTGGAAAAGAAGATGAAAAATTGGGTCAAAAAACAGTACTGGTAATTGAACATCCAAAGGATGAAAAAAAGGCATCAGATTTGATAATTGAATTGAAAAAAGGTCTTGAACGCTATCAAGTTCCCAAAGAAATCCTTTTCAATCCTTCATTTACAAAAACTGAATCAGGAAAAATCAACCGAATCGCATCCTATAAAAACTCTTTATGAAAACGATATTTCTCTTTTTATTTCTTGTTGGCGTTCTTTTCACAGACCAAAGCAGTGCAAACCTTACCTTAACGGTAAACAAAGTCAAAAATGACAAAGGAGTGGTCAGGGTGCTTTTATTTGACAAATCTGCTGGTTTTCCCGATGTGGTGGAAAATGCAGTCAGAAATGCATCTGTGGACATCAAAGGTGATAAAGCCGTTATCACTTTCAATAATTTGCCAGCAGGCACCTATGCCCTTTCGGTATTCCATGACAGTGAAAACACAGGGAAATTAAGAACCAATGCTTTTGGTATTCCAAGAGACGGTTATGGTTTCTCCAATAATGCCTCCGGAACCTTCGGTCCTCCTTCTTTCGAAAAAGCGGCCTTCAAGGTGAATGCAGGTGAAAATAAGGTCAGCATTGACCTGAAATGATTTAGAGCTTAAAATCAATATTCATCGCATCAATCAAGTCCACCCATCTTCCCATCTTTTTTTGAATAACCTTGAAATGATGTTCCTCCTCTTCTGAAACCAGGGAAATGGCTTCACCTTCAGATCCTGCCCTACCGGTTCTTCCAATACGGTGAATATAATCTTTGGGGGATCTGGGCAATTCATAATTGATGACATGGGGAAGGAGTTTAATATCTATGCCTCGTGCTGCCAGGTCCGTGGCAACCAATACCCTGATTTTTCCAGCTTTGAATTTGGTCAGGGCGTCGGTTCTGGCTCCTTGGCTTTTATCTCCATGAAAGGCTACTGCCTCTATTCCGTGCTTTTTTAATTTATTGGCCACATTATCAGCCATCCGAATAGAAGAAGTAAAAACCAAGACCTGCTGCCAGTTTCCCTCCCTGATCAAATGCCTCAATAAAGGCCCTTTGTATTCTTTAGGAACCAAATATGCTGACTGGGCGATCAGTTCCGGTGCAATCTTATCCTGCTCAATTTCAATCTTGATGGGGTGATGGAGCAATTTTTGGATCAATTTTTCCACCTCTTCTTCCATAGTCGCTGAAAAAAGGATGTTCTGCCTTTTCTTTGGAAGCCGGGACAAAATTTCATCCACCTCCAACTTAAATCCTAGATTCAATACCTTATCGGCTTCATCCAAAACCAAGACCTGCAATTCATCCAATTGGATAGCATTTTTAGAAAGCAGATCCAGTAATCTTCCCGGGGTAGCGACCAAAATTTCCGTACCATGAAGGTTGATCATCTGGGGATTGATGGACACTCCTCCGAAAACTGCCATGGTTTTTATCCTTCTGGGTAAAAACTCACTGAACATCTTTACTACTTGCTGAACTTGGGCTGCCAATTCTCTGGTTGGAACAATGACCAAAACAGGGATATGCCGGTCTTTTGGAGCATTTTTTTCGGCAAGTAGTTGAAGAATTGGCAAAACATAGGAAGCCGTTTTACCTGAACCTGTTGGCGCAATGCCAAGAATATCTTTTTTCTTCAAGATGGCCGGAATAGCCTGAATTTGTATAGGATAGGGATTTTCGTATTTCGCTTTGTTAATGGCTTCAATCAAGCGTTCGGAAAGTCCCAGAGAGGAGAAATTCATGTGAATCTATTTTGCCTAAAGTTAAGGTTTATCGCTGAGGTAATGACTATGGTTCTGAAATTGAATTTTTAAATGGAAGAGATGAGTCGGGAATGGTGGATCTTTGGAATGTTGGAGGGTTCGTTTCTATTTTGGATGAAGAGATTTTGAACCACTAATTCGAAGAAATTTTAAAAGTAACGTTAATAGCTAACTTTAAATAAGAGGTGGAAAGTAAAAAAAATCCTAAAAATGGATGGTATGGAAGGCACCCGCCAGATCGGACGGGCAGGCCCGCCTGATCGGACGGGCAGGGATAACGTGCCTGCCTGCTGGCAAAGGCAGGGATTTGGCGGATGTTCGCGGAAGGAATTTAACCACAGATGAATGTTGATGAACGCGGATATAAGTACCACGCCTGCCTGCTGCAGGCAGGAATTACACGGATTTCACTAATCTTCTAATTCTGGATTGATCGGATTATAGGTCTTTAATGTATATGTGGATTCATAAGTGCATTATAAAGGAATTAGGCGCGAAGCTTGGGAATTATCACGAATTCCTAGTAATAGACCAGAGTGTGAATTTGGATGGAGCCCTAAAGGGCCTGCCCGTCCGATCAGGCGGGGCTCAACCTTGATTAGCCATGGGTAAAGGGAGGGACGACCGGAACCCATGGTCAAATGACTGATAACGTATCGAGAGCCGGCGCAGTAAGTAAGATCGGAGCATCCATGTAATCGCCGGCGAAAAGGAATGTGAATTTGTAAGGTAGCAGTCAGGAGACTGCATTGATAGGGTCCAAGCCTGTCCTCCGTGGCGGATCACAGACCTGCCCGTCCGATCAGGAAACAGAAGTCCAGCTTCTGGAGAAGCAGGACAACAGACAACAGACAACAGACACGGACATCCTACATCCCACATCGGACATCGGACATCCAACATCTGTTATCCGGCTCTGAAATAAATATACAATCAAAAAAACAAACACCACATCAATTCTACCGCTGATAAAATTTACCCAAAAATCCCCTTTGATAAACTTACTTTTGTGCGCAAAATTGCTAATCAAATGATTTTACTAGATTACCCCTACACCTCCGATTTCCTAATTGAAACTGTGGTGAGGAACCAATTTCCAGTGGTAGCTACTCCCGAAGCCAAAGAAATCCTTCTGGGTAGAAATGCAAAACTGATCAGTGAAAAAGAAGCCATTGCATTCATTAAGGCCAATCCTTTACAACCTGTTTACACTAACTCAGAAAACAGCATAGCCTGGATACAGCAAAATCTCAAGGAGACAAGCCTACCTGACAAAATTGAGACTTTCAAAAACAAGTTCAGGTTTAGGGAACTGATCCAAGAATTCTACCCTGACTATTTCTTCAAATCTGCTTCCTTGATTGAATTGAGAAACCTGGAAATCAGCCATTTCAAGTTTCCTTTCATCATCAAACCAGCTGTCGGGTTCTTCAGTATCGCAGTGCATAAAGTGGACAGTCCCGAGGATTGGCAAGGCATTGTAAGTAAAATTGAAGTTCAAATGGAGAAAACCAGGTCTCTCTATCCCAAAGAAGTGGTCAGTAATACGGATTTTATCCTGGAAGAATACATTTCAGGGGAGGAATATGCCTTTGATTGTTATTTTGATCAAAATGGTAATCCTGTGATTTTGAATGTGCTCCATCATGTTTTCTCTTCAGAATATGATGTCAGTGATAGGGTGTACTATAGTTCTGAAGAGGTGATTTCTAAACTTCACCAACCTATTCTTGACTTTTTACATCAGATAGCTTCGAAAATTGATTTAAGAAACTTCCCCTTGCATATAGAAATCAGGGAAACCGAGCCCGGTAAAATCAATCCCATTGAAGTAAACCCCATGCGCTTTGGGGGATGGTGCACCACAGCAGACCTGACCTGGTTTGCCTACGGTATCAATTCCTATGAGTATTTTTTCCATTCCAAAAGACCGGATTGGGAGAAAGTTTTCGAAAAAAGAAAAGACAAAAAATACAGTCTTATCCTACTGGACAACCAATCAGATGTGGCCCAAGAGGATATTGCCTATTTCGACTTTGATGCCATTGCCAAGGATTTTGAAAAGCCATTGCATGTCCGAAAAGTGAATATGGATAAATTCGGGGTATTTGGTTTTCTGTTTACTGAAACCAGCAAAGGAAATGAAAAAGAGCTGGATGAAATCTTGCATTCCGATCTGAAGAAATATATGGTGTTGAAGGTTAAGAATTAGAATTATGAATGAAGAATGAGTAAATAAAGTTGTCATAGTTGTCTGCTTCGCGTTGTCCTAGTTAGAAACTTGGAAATTTCACTTCAACATTTCATCAATGGTTAATTGAAACATGATTGGAACCGACCTATAGGGGCGGCCAGTTGGTAGCCTAGGGTTTCAACCCTAGGTTAAAGGTTTGAAATAAGGATTCAGAGCAGGCGCTGTAAGATTAATCGAAGCGTAAATGGTTTCGCCGGCGAAAAGAACCGTGAATTCCTGAGAAGGCAGTCAGAAATTAGAATTGAATTGGTTTCATATGTAGAGTTGAGGTTGTCATTAATAGGTAAGGTGACATCTAAATTGAACATCCATTTTAATCCATAAAAAAACCACGGCCCGGGACCGTGGTTTTTTTATCATTTGCTATAACCCTTTATTTACTAAAATCCCCTGCCTTCACAATCGACATTTTGCCCAGGTCAAAATGACGCTTCATGGCTTCCTGGATCTGCTGCGGAGTAAGGGCATTGACCTTATCTTCCAACTCCTGATCCCATTCAATGGTCCTTTTCAGAAAAAGATTTCCATTAAGGGTGCCAGTGAGGAAAAAATCCTGCGAACGGTTCACAGACCTGTTCTGAAGCCATCCTGCCTTGGCTGCGGCCACCTCTTCATGGGTAAACCCTTCTTCCAGTACCTTAGTGATTTCCTCCCTGAATGCCTGCTCCAACTTTTCCAGATTTTCCGGCGCATAAATGGCATAGGTCTGGAAATTAGCCAACTTGTCTATGGAACCGGCACTAAACCATGACCCTACTCCATAGGACAAACCTTCCTTTTGTCTGATCCTGACTGCCAACCTGGAATTGAGGAATCCACCGCCCAACATAAAATCCCCTATCACCAAAGCAGGATAGTCCTCATGGGAATCATTCATCTCCAATTGTTGAATAGCCAAAAAGAAAGCATTGGGTTTGTCCGGGGTCTCAATAGCTTCATTTATTACTGGCTTATTGCCAGGACGGGAGATCAATCTGCTATAATCTGCCTTCGTATTCCAGTTTTCCAACATATCTTTCAGTCCTTCCAGTACCACTTCTTCATCAAAATCCCCTACAATAGCTACCGTTCCATAGTTGGCACCATAATACATTTGGTGAAAATCTTTGATATCCTGAAGTTTTATGGCTTTATGAGCCTCAATACTTTCTGAGAAAGTGGAAACATATCTGGGATCTTCCTTATCATAAGGACTGTTGTGCCTTGACATCCTGTTCGATGCCAAAGCGATAGGATCGCTCATTGAGGATTCTATGTCGGTGATTCTTTCCAGAATCAGTTTATCCAGCTCATGCTGTGGAAAAGAAGCTTCTTGGAGAATTTCTTTAACCAAGGCCAAAACTTCAGGAAGGCTCTCCCTGACCGTTTCCCCATATACAGAGAGTACACTGGCACTTCCATAGAATGAAACATTGGCTTTAAGCCTGTCAAATTCATCTTTTATTTCTTCCCTTGTTTTATTGGCAGTTCCCCTATTGAGCATATTGGCTGTATATTCACCGATCAAGCCTTTGTTTTTAAGGTTTTGCTCGTTGCCGAACCGGAAAGTAAAATCGAAATTGACAGAAGCTCCACGGGTCTTTTTATTGAGAAAGGCAATTTTCATCCCATTCTCCAATTCATGTCTGACCGTTCTACTTTCAATATTTGCCGGGCTTGGATCAAAAGCCTCCCCGGCTTCCAGTCCTTCTCCTCCTTTGTATTCCGCCACCAGTTCGGTAATATTGATGGCATCTGGAATTTTGGTCCGGTCTGGTTTTTCAACCGGAACAAACATGCCCATGGTCCTATTATCTTCCTTGAGGTAATGGACAGCGACCCTTTGTACATCCTCCACGCTGATGTCCCGGATGCGGTCTCTATGGATAAACATCAGTCTCCAGTCACCGGCTCCAATATATTCACTCAACTGTAGTCCTATTCTTTCCGAAGAATTAAATGACAGTTCAAAACGCTTCTGGATAGTGCTTTTAGCCCTATTCACCTCCTGTTCGGTGACTGGGTTAACAATCACATCTTCATAGGCTTTGATCATGGCATCCATTGCATTTTCCATTGATTTCTCATTGGGTACTTCCGCAAACGCCATTATGATCCCCGGATCTTTCCAAAGAAAGATATTTCCATAAACATAAGAGGCAAGCTGTGTATCAACCAAGGCTTTGTAAAGCCTTCCGGAAGGATTATCTGTCAGGATATTACTCAAAACTTCCAAGGCTGCGGCATCTTCATGGGAACGGGCTGAGGTTTTATATGCCGCTCCTACCAGTTGGGCATCACCCACCCGTTTTACTGTTACACGCCTTTCTCCATCCTGATCCGGATCCTTGGTATAAAAAGAAGGAAGTATTCTGTCCGGCCTGGGAATTGGGCCGAAATATTCATTGACCATTTCAATGGTTTTTTCCTCTTCAATTTTCCCTACCACAACCAATACAGCATTGTCCGGCTGATAATAGGTGCGGTAAAAGTGCTGCAACCTTTCAATAGGGACATTCTCAATGTCCGATCGGGCTCCGATAGTCGATTTTCCATAATTGTGCCAATCAAAAGCTGCGGAAAGCATCCGTTGCCGGAGGACATTCCAAGGGGAATTCTCACCTGCTTCAAATTCATTCCGGACTACGGTCATTTCAGAATCAAGGTCTTCTTTAGCTATAAAAGAATTGACCATCCTATCTGCTTCCAGGTCCAAGGCCCAACGAAGGTTTTCCTCTGTAGCCCGAAAAGTTTCAAAATAATTGGTACGGTCAGTCCAGGTGGTACCATTGGGCATGGCCCCACGCTCTGTCAGTTCCTGGGGAATATTGGGATGCCTTGGTGTTCCTTTGAAAACAAGATGCTCCAAAAGATGGGCCATACCGGTCTCTCCGTAATTTTCATGTTTTGAACCTACCAGATAGGTAATGTTCACAGTTATTGTTTCCTTGGTAAGATCAGGGAAAAGTAGAACACGTAGCCCATTGGCCAATTGGTATTCCGTGATCCCTTCTACTGTGGTGACCTTAATTGGGTCAGGTAGTCCTATTGTTCCCTGAAATAATTCAGCCCTTGTAGAAGGTGAATTCAGGAAAAGGTATAGACACAATACAATGGAAATTCTTTTTTTCATTGTTAATGATTTAGGTTATAAAAATGGTTTAAACTTAAATATTAGTTAATTTAGATCAAAAAATATCAACTTCCAAATTGTTTATTAAAAAATAACTTAAAAATTAGGTAAAATTAACTTTTGATTTTCATCACTAGGGGAAAAAGATTAAACATATCTTAGGACAAAACCTTTATTCATTCTGAGTTTCCCAATTTATTGAGAAGGCTGAGGAGGAAAATGTAGAATGAAGAATTAAAAATGAGGACTGGATTGAGGATTGGAATTCACTAAGTGGAAAGCACGTGAAAAAAAAACTTGAAATTGGTAGATTTTATCGAACCACAAAAGTCAACAAGAGCCAACAAAAGTTAATTGGGTAATGTAAGTATTCAAATTAGGCCCTTCCTTTTGTGTTACTTTTGTATCTTTTGTGGTTCGAAAATTCCTAATCAATAATTAAAAACTCTAACTGTCTCCACAGAAATCTAAATCCAAAATAAAATACTTCCCGATTCTTTAAGTTGATCCCCCAACCTTCAAAAAATTTCCTTAGGTTAACATATAATTGAACTATTCGTAAAAAATTCTAATTTTATGCGTTGAACCAAATAATCTTTTTAATCCAGTACCATGCATCTAAAAAGTGAAGACCTAAGCAGAATTGAAATTCTTTTTGAATCCGGAATGGTTCCTCCTCCTTACAGTCATATATTCAAATTAAAAATCAGCTTTGGGAAATTTTTTCTAGATACTAACCTGGATCTGACCTATACCGACAGGGAAGAATTATCGGAAGAGGAAATTCTGGACGAAGGCTTTACTTTGGATGATGACTTCCATTTCCAAGGGGAAATACCTATAGTATGGGAAAAACCCTTGAAAGAACTATATGCCAGGTCAAAATGGTCCAACAACAAGCTGGATGATGAAGGAGGAATCAGTATTTTGGCCAAGGACAGGCATGGGCAGATCGTCAGGACTGTTCCCCTAAACCAACAGGAATGGCAAAATTTCTCCCAAGATTATATACAGGCAATTTATGAAATCAGTAAAAAAGAAGCCCCCCTTCAACTGAATTATTTGATAAGGGAAAACCAAAAACAAACTGAAATCAATTTGACTGTAAAATTTTCTTTACGGAAAGTTGAGGTATCGGTCAATGGGAAGTTAAATGAAGCAGATTGGGAGGAAACAAAACAACTGCTCTCCTATGTGTTTTTACCGGATTATGATTACGGAAAAGCCAAAGAAAAAACTCCTCAACATGTGGGTCAGTTTATTGATTGCGGAGATGGTTATTGGCATGAAATAGGAAAAGGAGTCATCAATATTGACAACTCCTTTGATGCTGTTTCCAAAATGAAAGAAGGTTTTGAACACCTAGCCTATCATTAAGGAGTGGCTTTGTCATAAAAATCCCTAACAAAAGCCAATAACTGGTTATTGGTCAATTTATCGCTGGGCTGGACTGAAAACCATTTCCCTCCGAATGATTTGTTCTCCCTCAACCTATTCCTCAACTGTTCTTTCGCAGTTCCCGGGCCAAACAATAAGATATCATCAAAACCATGGAGTTTCGCTTCCATTATTTTGAAATATTCATTGAGCTCATTATGGGAAATGTTGTTCTTTCTATACTCATTATTGGAAGCATGCTCCGAATTTGGAGAAAATCTGGTAGTGTCATTACCTTCTCCTTCAATTCTTTTGATGCTCTCATAGGGAGAATCAATGGTCTCAATCAGTTCTGCATTTCCTTTATTATATCCGATTAAAAGGGCTTTGGAAAAATCTATCCAAACGCCAACCTGTTTAAATGATTTGCTGTCCATAACTTTAGTATTTTATTATTTTTTTATTTAAAGATCTATTGCTTGAAGCAAGCTATCTATGACTTTAAGTTAAGGGTTTTTCCGTAATCTTCCTCGGGAATGGCTACCTTTTCTTTTCTGCTTCTAAGATATTTTCAATACCCTTCAACAAGGCATCCGGATTGAACGATATACTATCGATTCCCTCTTCAACCAGGAATTGGGCAAAAGCTGGATAATCACTGGGAGCTTGTCCACATAGCCCTATTTTTCTTCCATTCTTTTTGGCTTCCTGGATCACAGAGGAAAGCATAAATTTCACCGCACCATTGTTTTCATCAAAAAGATCGGCCACAATGGCTGAATCCCTGTCTATCCCCAATGTCAATTGGGTAAGGTCATTGGACCCTATAGAAAAGCCGTCAAAAATCTCCGCAAACTCTTTTGCAAGAATCACATTACTTGGAATTTCTGCCATTACATAGACCTCCAAGCCGTTCTTTCCCCTTTCCAGTCCAAACTCCTTCATGGTCTCAAGGACTTTTTTCCCTTCTTCCACCGTGCGGCAAAATGGAATCATCAGTTTAACGTTGGAAAAACCGAGCTCATCCCTCAATACCCGCATGGCTTCACATTCCAGGCCGAAACCCTCCTTGTATCGCTCATTATAATACCGGGAGGAACCTCTGAATCCCAGCATTGGATTTTCTTCTTCAGGCTCAAAAGGTTTACCTCCAATGAGCTGGGCATATTCATTGGTTTTGAAATCGCTCATCCGAATGATCACATCTTTTGGATAAAAAGCTGCCGCCACCATGGCTAAGTGCTCAGACAGGGTTTCCACAAAGTATTTTTTCTTATCCTGATAATGCTGCGTAATAGCGGCAATGGCTCTTTTATCATTGCTTTCCGGCAATGAATTATAATTGACCAAGGCCATAGGATGGATTCGAATGGTATTGCTGATGATAAACTCCATTCTCAACAAACCAACGCCCTCATTGGGATAGCGGGAAAGTTTGAAGGCCCTAAATGGATCTGCCAAAATAAACATAGGCTTAGTTGTGGTCTTTCCAATTTCACCCATATTGATTTCTTTTTCTGACCAATCCAGTTTACCATCATAAATCAAACCTTCGTCACCTTCTATACAGGATACCGTGATAATCTGTCCATCCTGCAGTTTATCCGTGGCATCTCCGGTACCCACCACTGCATGGATACCCAATTCCCTGGCCACGATGGAGGCATGACTGGTCCTTCCTCCCTTGTTGGTAACGATGCTGACTGCTCTTCTCAGCATTGAATTCCAATCAGGGTTGGTGATATCGGCCACAATGATGTCGCCTTCTTTTACTTTCTCTGAATCAGCAATGGATTTCACAATACAAACCCTCCCACTGGCAATGGCATTCCCCACTGCTTTGCCTTTGGTGATAGGCTTGGCTTTAGAAAGCAGGGTGTATTCTTTGACAGTAATGCCGCTTTTTTGTCCATGAACCGTCTCTGGTCTGGCCTGTACAATAAATAAGTCCCCAGTCTGACCATCCTTTGCCCATTCAATATCCATGGGCAGGCCATAATGCTTTTCTATTTTGTAACTCCATTCCGCCAATGTTTCTACATCTTCCGGTTCAAGGGAAAATGAATTTCTTTCCGACTGAGAGGTTTTAACATTAACCACAGGCTTCTCCCCACTTTTGGCATATACCATTTTATTTTCTTTCTCCCCTATTTTTTTGAAAATCAAACTTTTATGACCCTTTTCCAAGGAGGGCTTGAAAGCATAAAATTCATCGGGATTGACTGCACCCTGAACCACATTTTCCCCTAATCCCCAAGCGGAAGTGATATAAATGACATTTTCAAAACCTGATTCAGGGTCAATGCTGAATATGACCCCGGCAGACCCTAGGTCAGACCTGACCATTTGTTGTACGCCTACCGAAAGCGCCACCTGCATATGGTCAAACCCATTGTCAACCCGGTATTTAATGGCCCGGTCATTAAACAGTGAAACATAACAGCGCTGGATGGCTTCCAATAGGTTATCTTCACCCTGAATATTCAAAAAACTGTCATGTTGACCTGCAAAACTAGCTGTGGGCAAATCCTCTGCTGTTGCAGAACTCCTTACTGCTACTGAAATAGAATCCGCTCCGCACAAATTCTTATATGCAGATAAAAAATCTGCTTTCATTTTTTCAGAAAATGTTCCTGATGCCATGAGAGAACGGCAAGCCTCACCTACTTCGGCCAAATTCTGGAGTTTTTCAGTATCCAGTTCGTTAAGTTTGTCCTCCAATTTTGAATGCAGCTGATTTTCATGTAAAAAATCCCTAAAGACCTCAGCTGTTGTAGCAAAACCATCTGGTATTTTTATTCCCAAAGGGCTCAATACATGTAACATTTCACCCAAAGAAGCGTTCTTGCCGCCTACAGATGCTATATCAGTATTCCGTAATTTTTGAAAGGGTATGGTATATTGAGGCATGGCATTTTAGACTTATTGTATGCTTTCTCAAGTTACAGTCCAAGCAATTAAAATAATATGATGAAAATCATTGATTGGTCTGATATTTATATTTTACCAAAAACAGCCTTATCTTTCCAAGCTGAAAAACATCAGAAATGAGTGATTCCCAAGGAACCAGAATCAATAAATACCTCAGTGAAGTAGGTTTCTGCTCCAGAAGAGCTGCGGACACTTTGATCCTGGAGGGAAGGGTTACCATTAATGGAAAAATCCCTGAAATGGGGACAAAAGTATTCCCTGGTGATGAAATCAGAGTCAACGGAAAACTGATTACTGAACCAAAAGAAGAGCATGTATATATTGCCTTTAACAAGCCCGTGGGAATTGTGTGTACCACTGATACCAAGGCAGAAAAAGACAATATCATCGATTATATCAATCACCCCAAACGCATTTTCCCCATTGGCAGATTGGATAAACCGAGTGAAGGACTGATTTTATTGACAAGTGATGGGGATATTGTCAACAAAATCCTAAGGGCCGGAAATAACCATGAAAAAGAATATATTGTCACAGTGGACCGGATCATTACTTCTGATTTTGTCAAAAAAATGGCAAATGGAATTCCCATACTTGGAACTGTGACCCGAAAATGTGAAGTTAAACCTCTAGGAAAATACAAGTTTAAAATCATTCTTACCGAAGGCCTCAACCGTCAGATCCGAAGGATGTGCGAGTATCTGGGTTATGAGGTCACCAAACTCAAAAGGATCCGAATCATGAACATCCCTTTGGATCTGCCAATAGGAAAATGGAGGGATTTGACAGAAAAAGAAATGGCAGAAATCAACCGTTTGCTGATTAACTCATCCAAAACAGTGGAGTAAAAATCACCATGTAGTGCGGTTTTCTAAACCGCACCCTTTCTAAATCTTTTCCCAAGGTTTTGATTCTTAAACTTTACTTTATGCGATTTAAAAAATCGAAATACGCTATCCAGTAAATTACCAAACCCGATTATGTGATTTAAAAAATCGCATTACTATTTGCGATTGGAAGCCCAACAGCTATTGCAGAAGACCCGATAAATAAGTCTTCAATAGGAATCACAGAAAAAAATCACTTCCCTCCCAAGCGGATGATTTCTGATTTGAGCTCTAATATCATCTGTGATATATCCTCTAAGCTTACTGGTTTGGATTTGTCTTTTGGATTTGGAAAATCTGTGCTGATAAAAGCTTTCGCCTCCCAGACTTCCAGAACGTCCTCGCCTTTCACCTCATAGGGTTTGTAATGCTCATTGTCAGAAACTAAAAATAACTTCCCGTTTTCCTCCAGGTAGTTAAACACACGCTTGTAAACTACTCCTTCTGTTACAGTTACCAATACATAGGTCTTCCCGCTTTTAATATCTTTAATCTGTTCCACATAGGAACCGATGATGATGGTCCCCGGTACCAATGGCAACATACTGTCCCCACTCAGTTCGAAGGCACGATAAGTAGTATGTCTGGATAAATTGGGCAAATGAAACTGAGGCAATGACTCCATATATTCCGGATCTGCATAACCATTGAGATAGCCTGCCGAAGCCTTTTGCCCTACCATGGTAATCTTTTCATTATCCCCTCCATCCACCGCAATGGTCAGCACTTTGATGCTCTTATTTTGCACTGCCTTCCTCCCCTGTGCTTCAATATCATGATAAAGCAGTTCATCAATATTTACATGAAAAAGTTTGGCCATGATGTCCAGTGAGGAGAGTTTTGGTTCAGACCTGCCGTCCTCATAGGCAGATATCATGGTCCGTTGAAGTCCCAATTTTTCTGCCAGTTCGGTTTGTGTCATCTGAACCTGTGTCCTGAGAAACTTAAGGTTTTTAGCCAGTAACATCTTTATAAGATTAAGCTGAGTAAAGATAAAAATTATGATCTTCCTTAACGGATTTATTCAATGAGAAAGGTTGTAAACCTGACATGGCCACCTTCCTTTGGTACATCCTTTCCTGAATTTCCGCAATGATCTCACCGATGGGTTTGGGTTCATTGGTCAGCAAATAACCATACATCGGCCTTTTATCATCTTCAATAAAAAACTTGACCTGTACATTACCTGATGGCAGTTCTTTCTGTGTCACGCTGATTTTGCTCATGTCTTCCATAAATCTTCCGGTTTACATGAGCTAATATAATAAAGTTATTTTAAATAACATATATGTGTTAATAAAATTAACCTTAAATTGACATTAGGTGTCACATTATTTAAAAAATACAGCAGTAATTGCTTGCATGAAGCAAAAATCATAGAGCTATAGTTTTGAAATTGCTTAAAGCAACCTTGAAAAATTACTGGTTTTCAACAAATTTCCCCTCTCCAAAATGTCGGGTTTTAAACAAATTGATGGTGTAATCAAGCAATTCGATATTACCATATTGCCCATGGCCTGGAACAACAATCTTGGCATCCGGAAATCTCTTTTTGACATTTTCTACTGTATTTGACCAGGAATTCACATTTGCATCCCCTAAAAAACCCTTGTTTGCACCCATTTCTTTGATCAGACAGCCTCCAAAAAGTACATCTTCACCCGAAAAATACACCACGACATTATCCTGGGTATGACCTTCACCAAAATACTTGGCCAGGATAGTCTTGCCTCCCACATTTAACTCAAGCGAATCGCTGAACCCAAGCTGAGGAAGTACAAAATTATTTTCCTTTGCAAGCTGAATCGTATGATTGGAAGCATAAGAAGGTATGCCTTTGTCTTCAAATGACTTAAGCCCGCCAAGGCAATCATTGTGAAAATGGGTAGGCATAACGCCTTTGATCTCCAATCCCAAGCTGGATTGTATCCATTCGATCAGCTCTTCTGAACTGGGGTCATCCGTTGGGGTATCAAAAACAAAAGCCTCTTTACCACTGGTAATTAAAAGCCCATTGCAAGGAACATTTCCAAAATCATTGGTCAGCAAATAAGAAGTGTGGACATAAGCATTTGCTGAAATCCGCGTGACTACCAAAGCCTCTGACCTATAAACTTCATCTGGAAAAATAACCTCTTTGGAGGAACTTTGACAATTTAGAAATGCAAAAGAAAGAAGGGTAAGCAGTAGAAGATAAAGGACTCTTTTCATTGTATTTTTAAGGTATAAATCCGGCTTTCTTTCAATTGGAAACCCAGGTCTGAATACAGCTTGATGGCAGGAATTCTATGCGCTTCGGTAAAAAGCAGGATTTCGCTAAGGTTTTTCTTTTTCCCCTCCTCTAGCAGTTTTTTCATCAATTTTCTCCCAATCCCTTGGTTTCTGTATTGTTCATCGACTACCACATCCTCGATCCATCCTTTTTTGCCGGATATCACTTTATAGGTACACATGGAGGCTATGCCGATAACCTGACCATTGTGCTCACAACAGGCCAAAGTAATCCGGTTGTCTTCTTCCAAAACCTCTTTCAAATTGGTTTGTTCCTTATCTCCTCCTAATTGCTTATATAGGTTGGCGATTTGGATTTCCTTATTTGGATTCAGATCCTGGATCTTTAGGATGTCGATTTTCATTGTTGATGCAAATTGGAGATTTGAGCTTTTAAATTTCAGTCCACAAAGGTTTCCTTAATCACTGCTTTGCATTGCTGGATTTCAGAAGGCTTTAATTTTTCAAAAACTTTTACAATCCGGCTTTTGTCCACTGTTCTGATTTGATCAATGACTATCATTCCTTTTTGTCCATTATGGTTTACCAGGACCCTTGTCGGATACTTTTTTAAATTCGAAGTCATGGGAGCAAGAACAATTGTATTGAGGTACTTATTCATCTCATTAGGAGAAATAATAACACAAGGTCTTGTCTTTTTAATCTCTCTTCCAACAGTCGGATCAAGGTTGACAAGAACTATAGTATATTGTTCTAATTCCATTCTTCAAAATTTTCATCATCAAAAACATCATTGATCAGCAATTTGTCATCCTGATTTTCTGCCATTTTCTTAAACTCATTTTCCCAGTTTTCTCTGGGTACTGAAATGGGCTTGATGATAATCTGATCCTTTTCAAGAATCAATTCCACTTTATCACTGATATTATATTTTTCCAAAATTGTTTTGCTCAACCGGAGTCCTTTGGAATTTCCTATTTTGATAATTGGTGCTTCCATAAATTCTTATATGTTATTACAAAGTAACTACAAATACCCGAATTTTCAAATTGTATACCAACTAGACTCTGCTATTTATTTTTGTCATTTGAATAAAAAAATATAACCAAATTTTGGCGTAGATGAATTTTGGACGTTTTCGAAGCAATTTCCTAGCAATTTCCAACAAACTTACTTAAAAGCATTAAGCTTGGAAAGCCCTCTATTATTATATGGGATAGCTTCTTTGGTTTTAGCTCAATTGCTTTTGTAAAATCCTCAAATCTTTCCTTAAGTAGTGCCTAATTGTAATAAACAATTGGATTGTTGACAAATCGTTATTTTGTTTTTAAACTCGTGTACACTTCCTTTTCAAAGAGTCGATAAAAATCATAGGATATTTTATCATTGAAAGGAAGAAATTGAGTAAAATATACGACGGCCAGTCCTTTTTCTTTATCTAGGGTATAATAGGAATTGGCAACCCCGGCCCAATAGACAGCACCTTTATTTCGAACCATCTCATCTTCACTATTTTCAATAGCCCAGGCAAGTCCATGTGTATCCGATTCATCTGGAAAACTACCCATTGTTTCCGGCAATCCACTTTCAGGAATTCCCCAGTTTATAGAAAAACCCTCAAGTTGATTTTCAAACATCATCGCCACAGTTTCGGGCTTTAGAATTTGGCCCCCTTCATATTTTCCTTCATTCATCATGCAATTGAGAAAAATCAGGTAATCCTTTGGTGAGCCAAATAAACCACCACCTCCACTATATTCAGATACCGGATTTGCCGGAATACGAGGGTATTCTTTAAATCCGGTTGAATCACGCACGCCAATGGATACAATTTTTTCTTTCAGATGATCCGGAACATTAAACCAGGTACTATTCATTTGTAAAGGTCCGGTAATATGATTTCTTAAGTAGGATTCGAGATCTTCTCCGCTAATTTTTTCAACAATTTTCCCGACCCAATCCGTATTGGTACCATACTGCCACCTATCGCCAGCTTCAAATAATCTGGGTAGATCCTCATACTTCCATTCAGATTTATCAAATGATTGAAGGCGATAATCAAAAATATCATACCCGAATCCTGCTGTGTGCGTCAATAAATGCCTCAAGGTTATTGATTTTTTTGCTTCAATAAGCTCTCCTGTCTCTGTTAAGATCGGAACAGCGGTCATTTCAGGCATTAGATTATCTAAAGGATCATCCAGTCCAATTAAACCTTTTTCAACAAGTTGTAGCGCGGCAACAGAGGCAATAGCCTTTGTCATTGAAAAAATTCTAAAGATGTTATTTTCACTCACTGTGTCTTTGTCACCCCAAACTGAGGGTCCAAATGCAAACCAATCCATTTTTCCTTCATTATTGCTATAACCCATAATGGCAGAAGGAAGGTTGCTGTTTTGAAAATAGGTTTCTAGAGTTAATGCATCCAGCGAAACTTTGCTTTCCTGTTCTTCAGTTTTGCAACCAATTACTGAAATAATAATTAGTACAAAGAATAATTGTTTCATAAAAGAATTTAAAGGTTAGGTTATTGATTGCAAACTTTTATTTACCCCTGACCTTTATCAAAACCAGCTGACTACTTTTTGCTGCCTGAGCATGTTTTTGATAGTTTACAAAAGGGTTTAATAAATCTAATTAATTCGTAACCAAACGGCAATCCTTTTAAAATAATTATAAATTTAACGCAACAACCTCTAAGGATACCACAAAGGACGCAACACCGCATATCCTTCCCTTCGTTGCGAGCGCTGCGAAAAACCGTCTCGGACGTTGCGTGAAAAAAGTCAAACCTTGTTGAAAATCCTGTGAATTCCACTTTTTGGATTCCTTTAGTTTCCTTAAGAAGTGCTTGTTCACCCCAAAATATACTAGAGTCAATATTCACCCTACTCAAAATCAAAAAGAATTTTCCTAAAACCCCATCCCCAAATAAACAAACAAGCCCCTTGCAGAGGCTTGTTTGTTAACTTTCCGCTTCACCTAATTATCCGGTCTTACTGCTGGTCTGGGAAATGGTGGTGGTGTAACTTCCGGAACTCCTGCTTTTTCCAGCAATTTCAAGGCTTCCTGTACTCCCCTTTCCAACTGCACATCCCTGCCTTCTGCAAAAGATTTCGCATCAATCGGAACTTCTATATCTGGTGCAATGCCGACATTCTCCCCTATCCATTCGTTCCGGATCGGATCGAAAACAGCATTGTCAGGCGAAGTCATGGCACCTCCATCGATAAAGGAATAATGCACGGAAGACTTTACCAAACCTCCCCAGGTTCTTTTACCGACCAGGGGTCCGGCATTTTGGTTCCTAAACACCCAAGGGAAGAAGTCCCCACCTGAACCTGCCAGTTCATTGATCAATAAAACCTTGGGTCCCAAAATACCGGCCGGCAACCTAAAGTGTCTTGGATTGGGCACTTCATTGGTGATGGCAGCCCTCAAAGTCCTCGTCATCAGGTCCACCATATAATCATCCAACAAACCTCCGCCATTAAACCGCTCATCAATCACGGCACCCGCTTTGTCCTGTTGGGCAAAGAAGTATCTGTTGAAGGACTCAAAACCTGCTCCTGAAGTATTCGGCACCCAAACATAAGCCAGCTTGCCTCCTGATAATTCTTCGACCTTTCTCCTATTGTCCTCCACCCAGGCCCGCTGCCTCAGACCATTCTCTGAGGGGATAGGTTGAACGGTCAGTTTTCTCGCCCCATTCATATTCGGCTCACTGTTGACATGGATATAGGTCTGCTTACCGGAAGTACCTTTGAAGGCCTCATAAATGTCTTTGCTTGCATCCACTTCCTGCCCATTTACCGCCAAAAGGTAATCCCCAACTTTCACATCCAAGCCGGGCTCGGACAGAGGTGCTTTTAGGCTTGGATTCCAGCTCTCAGCCGTATAAATCCGCTTGATCCTCCATTTGCCATTGGCAATTTCATAATCGGCACCCAACAAACCCGTAGCCAAGGTATCCACTGCCGGAAAGTCTCCACCAAACACAAAACTATGCCCCACAGACAATTCTCCATTCAATTGATCTAACAAGTAGGTCAAATCCTGCCTGTGCTGTATGTATGGAATCAGTGGACTATAACGCTTCCAAACATCCTCCCAATCCCTGCCATGGGTTCCGGGGTCATAGAAATAATCCCTTTCATAGTTCCAGGCCTCGGTAAAGATCTGCTCCCATTCCTTTTTGCGGTCCAGCTCCATCCGCAACTCCATTTTAACGAGTCCATCTGTTGGCCCTGGATTTTTATCTACACTTACTACTCTCCAGTTTCCTGCAGAAAAATAAAGCAGTTTTTCCTTATTCTGGGCGATTTTCACCCGGCTTACCCCTTTGGAAAACTCTTCGAATTTCTTTCCCTCAATGGTAAATTTATGTAAAGTCAATCCAGCACCGTTGGAAGCAGACTCCGCAATGAAGGCAGTTCCCTTTTTACCGGCCAAAATAAAACTGTAAGACTTCACCGGTATGCCTAAAGTCAAGGTCCTTTCTTCCAATCCATCCCAATCTATTTTTACTGCCACAGCCCCATTGCCATCCTCTTTTTTGTCATTTTTCACCTCTTCTTTTTTCGCTTCCTCCTCATCACTTTTTAAGGGGAAAGGTGTTTTTTCAACTTTGGATAAAACAATCAGATAGGCGGCATGTTCAGGTTTTGCGGTGATGGCAGAAGTATTGGCCCAACCGGAACCCAAAGCCAGGTTGGTGCTGGCCAAAAAATAAAGGTATTTGCCAGAGGTATCCCAACTTGTTGAAAAGGAATCTGCCAGGGTATTGGTGACTGGCCGTGTTTCATTTTTGTCCACAGACCAGACATAAATCCTTCGGAACATATTGGGTCCCGTTTTGCTGTAGGATAGCCATTTAGAGTCCGGAGACCATTCCAATTTCATATTGCCCCTTTCTACATTAATGCCCCCGGAATCAATGGTTTTGATTGTTCCTGTTGCCAATTCCAATATTTTAACATAAACCTTATTGTCCACAAAGGCGATATACTTTCCATCAGGGGACCAAGTGGGTTCCCAGGCCAATTTGGCTTCTCCCAATGAAATCTGGCGGGCCTGGCCCAAGCCATCCTGAGGAGCCACCCACAGTTGATAACCTTTGCCACCCTGATCGGAAAACCAGGCTACCTGATCACCTTTAGGTGACCAAAGGGGAATTCTATCTGCTGCATCACTGGATCTACTTAGGTTGCGGGGGCTTCCCTCTTCCACAGGAACTGTAAAAATCTCTCCTCTTGCTTCCAATATAATCCTTTTTGCGTTAGGGGAAAGACTGGCATTGGTAGCTCTGGAAGTCACATTTTCCCAGCGGGTCTCGGACCATGGAAAATCACCGCTAACATGGATTTCTATTTGTTTGGAATCTTTGGTCTGTGGGTCGAAAACATGGATCAACCCATCTTTTTCATAAACCAACTGCTTACCATTACCGGAAAGCCACATCACATCCGAACCTTCCAATTTGGTTTCTTGAACCAGCTGGCGAGTACCTGGGTCAAAAGACCAGATATTGCTTACCCAATCACGGTCTGAAAGGAAATAGATTTTACCCTGAACCACCACAGGATGCACATCTGTGGTTCTTTCATTGGGTATCATCATTTCTGAAAAGTCCTTCAGGTTGGTGATAAGCAAAGGGGTATTCTGACCTCCTCTGTATGCCCTCCAGGTTTCATCCCATCTGGAAATGGGTTCTACAACAAGTTGGTCCTCATCCAAAAAAGCAGCCCTTACCCCCCTTGGAAGTGGAAAAGCCTCTGAGGGTCCTCCCTCCACAGGTACTTTCCAAAGGCGGCTATATCCCACAGGTGCAGTTTCCCTGGAAGTCTCATAAATAACAAATTTACCATCGGGCGTCCATCCAACCACATTGGATTCGGCCGGATGCCAGGTGAGTTGTTTGGGGCTGCCTCCCTCTGTCAAAACCACATAGACCGCATAAGCACCGGTTCTATTGGAAGTAAATGCGATTTGCTTCCCGTCCG
Source organism: Shivajiella indica (assembly GCF_042683085.1). Taxonomy (NCBI): domain Bacteria; kingdom Pseudomonadati; phylum Bacteroidota; class Cytophagia; order Cytophagales; family Cyclobacteriaceae; genus Shivajiella; species Shivajiella indica. Next base: position 73,023 of record NZ_JBHUIV010000025.1, read on the forward strand.
GGGAAAATTTTGGGTTTTTCTCTACCGCTGCGGTACTGGTCAACCTCTTGGCTTCTCCTCCATTGATATCACTCAACCAGATATCTGCACCATAAACAAATGCGACCTGACTATCACTGATATCCGGTTGCTGCAACAATCTTGTCCCTTGGGAAAAACCCCAAAAGGGCAATAAAAATAGAAATACAAAACCTGGCAACACGAACTTAAGGTTTTTGGAAATTGGTAGTTTTCTCGGATTCATAGTACTGGTTTTAATAGAATAGTTAGACAATTTTCTCACTTAACATACTAATATTTTGAAAATTTTGAATTTTATTTCCTTACAAATGGTTGCAATCTGCCATAAGTTAGACATCTCCACATCCACTCAAGTGGTCCAAAGAGGAAGTGTTTCAACCAGATAGGGCTGATGATCAACTGGAAAATCCAGATTCCAAGAACCAAATAATAGAGCTGGTAATATTCCCATTCCGCATATTTATTCAAGCCATAGCCAAAAAAGACCAAAGTACAGATGACTGAATGCATGATATAATTGGTAAATGCCAATTGACCTACAGCCCTTAGGCCATTCATCAATCGGGTAAAGTAACCTTTTTGATATAATAGGATAACAAGGGCCACATGGGCCATCATGATGAGAATCCTTTGAAAATCATAGATCAAATTCACCCACATGATGGAATGATTTTCAATGTATTTCAGTCCTGCTTCTACATTCGGAAAATGTATGGTATTATAAACAAATGAAAATATCACCAAAGGCAAACCAATGCCATAACCAATCCAGATGGTTTTGATATATTGGGCCTGCGTCCATTTCATGGTCAGAAAGCCCCATCTGTATAGGGCAATGCCTAAAAGCATCAATGCCAGCATGTCCCAAATGGAAAAAATGAGGTATTTTGTCTGACCATCCCAAGCTTTTGGACGGATATGGCCGGCCACATCGGCATAGCTTCCCTTCATATAAGCCGTATTTTCTACCACCTCTTCTTTGTTGGGAATCATTTCTTTTCTTGTTTCTTCCCAAGCCGCAATTGCTGCCAGCTCTTTATCACTTAATTCATTTCCAGCCTCCTGTGATTCAATGGCTACTTTGTATTCCAAATACTCACCCCTGATTTTCTGCATAAATAAAGTATTGGCTATAAAACCAATAATCGCTACAATGGGCACACCCATCACCAGGTACTTCGGCTTCATTTTTCTGAATAGAAAAGCCAACATCCCTATCAATCCATAGAAATAGAGGATATCCCCAATCCACAAAATCAAATGGGCATGGGCCAGCCCAAATAGGGTCAGCCAAATCATCCTTTTGTAAAATAGCCAAGTAGCTGACTTACCGGCTTTTTCCTTATTGCTTGTAAACAACACTATGCCTGCTCCAAAAACCATAGAGAACAGCGCTCTCATTTTTCCTTCAAAGAAAATGATATTGACAGCATGCACCCAAAAATTGGGATTTGAGGTGTCCTGGGACCAAGGTTCCGTAAAGTACTCTTCCATGGAAAAGTATGGGATATTCAGAATAAGGATTCCCAACAGGGCGACTCCCCGGACAATATCGATAATATCAATCCTTTCAATCAAAACAGCAGGTTTGGGGGAGTGGTCGACAAGTTCGACTTCGGTTGTGGTTTTTAGGGACATAGAACAGGTATAAAAAAGAACAATTCATGAAAGTAACTAAAAATCAGCAGTTTTACTATCACATAACAATGTGGTTTTAGGATGATCTACTTGATTTAGAAAATCCTACTTTTCAATATTTCTGTAAAAATCCATCTTAAAGACACCTTGAATTTGATTTTTTGAAGAGTCATTCTTTCTGCCAAATTCCTGATAACCTTATAAGATGATGTTCAAGTTGCAAGTTCTATAAAAACCAAATCTTGGACATTATTGAACTCTAAGCACCATTTCACCCACCCTTTTTCCTAAACCTTCAGCCTTTTTTAGAAAAATCTCCTGAACTTCTTTTCCTACAAATTCCCCTTCTCCGGTTATAGCAGATGCCCCGAATGCTGTTTCCACTTCTTCCCCACCAACAATAATCATCCCCTGAATCATCATGGCCCGGATCATGTTGAACATTACCGCCTCCTCCCCTATGGAAAACCCTCCACCAGTCACAAAGACCGCCCCGATTTTGTCCTTTAATGGCCTTCCTTCAAAAGGCCAGGAATTGATGAACTCCTGCACTTGGGGGGCCATATTGGCATTATAGACCGGAGAACCCAAGATGATTGCAGATGCATTCAAAACCTCTTCTTTGGTCACATTTGCCATGGGTTTTAAGATATATTCAACCCCTTTGACTTCTGATACTCCTGCAGCAACTGCCTCTGCCATGGCTTGGGTCTTTCCGGATTGGGTATAGTAGGTGATAAGGATGGTGGGGGGAGATTGAGCTGATATTACTTGTGAAAGACCTAATAATATCATTAATAACAAAGAGCCAGTAATTTTCATTTATATGTTAATTTTAGGTTAAATTTTGGATTCGTTACTTTTCAGTCAGTACTTAATTGATTGATAAAACAGTATTTACAAAATGCATTTTTAGAGAATAGTTTTTGTAAAAAGCAATTTGAAAACCCCGGCTTTACCTCAACCCGAATTATACATTAAGGTTCGTTGTAAGAGCACAAAATACTTCATAATCAATAACTTCACTGATCACCCAGTTATTGCCACCTCCATTCTCTCTCATATACCAAGCCCCAGACCATACTGCTTCATAGGATTCGAACTTTCAGGGCATGTAGAAAACAGGAGGATCATGTGACTTTTGCTTGCAGGAGAAAATGATAAGGATCAAGAATAAGGCATATATTTTCATTTGCAAAAATTAATTATGATTTTAACAATAAATATCACTGAAAATCGAGCCTTCTAGAATACCCTAATAATGTGATTTGGTAAAATCGGATTTCAAAAAATGGACAAACTTAAAGATATTCATCCATGTAAAATTTCATTAGAGGAGTTTCAAATTCCTATGGAGATTTCTGCTTACAGATTGGCCAAAGAGACTCTTATTCCACAAACGAGATTTTCTGAAATCATCAAAGGCAATAGAAGAATCACCGTAGATACTGTACTTCCTTTGAGCAAATTCTTCGGCCCAAGTCCAAAATATTGGCTAGAGTTACAGGATTATTATGACCTTGAAGAAGAACAATATCAAAAATCCCAAGAACTGGATAAGATTAATCCTATCAGGAATACTGCTGCTTGAGAATATTATTTCACGCAGTGAACGCAAAGGATTCATCCTTTTTTCTCACTGCGATAAACCGTTGCGCCCGCTGCGTGAACAATCAAGAGCATTCGGGGATGCGGTTATCCTATTTGGATATCTTTCCCTAGCTTTCACTGTTTTTATAGCGTCCTTTTTATTATTAAACCAATTGATGGCATCATCTATGGCCTTTTCCACCGTTTGATAGGTATAGTTAAATTCCTTTCTGGTCTTGGTACCGGAGTAACAATTCTCCCTTTAATTTGACCAGTTTTACATGCTGACCGTTTAGTTCCCCTACAATCCTGGGATTTCAATTATCTTTGAAAAAACACAATTTCGCGTTGATATTTACGGTCTCCATCTTTCAATCAAAAGCTAAAATAACCCCATAGATTTCCTCCAAAATCTTTTCAGCCTCTACATGTATAGGGCTTTCGGTTACTGTACCCAAGTTAATGGCCAAAAACAAATAAAGTTGCTTTTCCGGAAAATAATATAACTGGCTTCCTGAACCCAGCCCTCCACCACTATGGCCAATGGCAGTTAAACCGGCAAATTTGGTGACGGCCAGTCCTAAACCATATACGGGTTCCCCTTTGTTGTTGCTTACCCATTCCTGCATCATTTCCAGGGTCTTTGGATCAATTAATTTCCCCTCCATCAGCCCTCTTAAAAATAACAATGCATCTTTTGCCGTGGTAATGATCCCATCATCTCCTACCATAGAGGCTACATTGCTGTTTTGCAAAATAGAAATATTCTCCAACTTGCTATTGCTATACCTATCCCAATAACTTTGAACCAATCTTTGTCCATAATTTTCACCCTGCCTGATTCGGTAATAGGTATCCTCCAAACCCAAAGGTTTGAAAATCCTATCTTCCATATAAGCCCCATGGTGTCCTGTTATCTGTTCGGCTATTAGGGCTAAAATCAGGTAATTGGAATTTCGGTATGAATATTTAGTTCCAGGTTCAAAATCCGCCTTTTTGCCCTTGATGTATTGAAGGTATTCCTCAGGTAAAAAAACCCTTTCTGGATGTTGCAATAATCGGGTCACATAATTGGGATCGTAATTGTATTCAGGGATGCCCGATGTATGGTTTAGGAGCATTTGGATATTTACCTTGGCTGCATTGGGTAGCAGGCTTGAAATTGAGACCGGCAAATATTCATCAATAGTCTTCTTCAAATCCAAACGTCCTTCCTCCCAAAGTTGTAGGATACTGACAGCCATATAGGTTTTGGCGATGCTTTGGATGTAGTGAAGGTGACATCCTTGCATGTGCACTGCATTTTCTATGGAAGCATAACCACTGCTCCAAACTTGCAATCCTTCTTTGTCCAAAAGCCCGGCAACTATCCCAGGTACTTGGTTTTGGGTCAACTTATCCAAGGCTTCCTGAATGGCTAAAGATCGTCCATCATTACCATGTGGGTTAATAAACACACATGGCTTTACCTCCATATGTTGGGAATAACTGTTTCCAAAATTTAACAGCAAAAGAACCAATGATGGGAATAATAGTTTCATTTTCATTTGAATTTAATTTTCTTTTGAACTTCCATAATTTGGGTGTAGCCTAAACCCTCCCTGAATCAAAGTTTGGGGTACAACAGGTAATGTCTGATTGTATTTGGATAGCAACATCACCTGGTATCCGGCAAAAGGAGAAACAAACATATTCGGAGAATATTTGTAATACCCAAGTCCAATCCCTACTGGCAGGGCAATCATGCCTTTTCTTTGCTTTTCTGAAGGAGCCCATTTCCCATCTTTTTGCTTCCAGGATGGAGAAGGATGCCTGGACAGCATATAACCCAATCCAAATTTTATTTCTGTATAAATCCCATTGCTGATCATGGGCCTCCAAGCAGCCTGGGATGAAAACAAGAAGCTGTTTCCAATGCCTTTATTTTTTATCCAGATCAGATCAAATTGCTGCACCCAATCCAGGGAACCATTGAGACTGACCTCGGTTCCAATCCCAAATCCCATATTTTTGAAGTTTGACTTGAAATCCTTGAAAGGCATGGAGAGGGAATGGAATTGAATACTCAGGACAATTGGAAAATTCCTGTAGTCGCTCCTTGATTCTGTTTGACCCTTTGATACATGGATACTGAATAGGAACAATAAAAAGATATTAATTGCGGTAGTTTTCATAGTCAGTAATTTTGACCAAAACTACATCAAGCAAACGGCTTAAAAATATGATTAGGGTGATTGATTCGGTGAAATGTAGCAAAATCGCCTACGAAATGTTAGCCCTTAGGCATAAACCAGGCTCGAAATGCAGGAGCTTTCGTACGGCTAATGGTCAGATCTGGAAAAGTATTGTCTTCAATTTCGAGTTGCACTTCCAATTTTCCGTTTTCAATTCTTTTGAACCCTCTGACTATCTGCCGGTGCAGCAAAATTTGCCTGTTGATTCTAAAAAAATCCATTTCAGGAAGAATTTTTTCTATTTTATCCAGAGAGGAATCCATATAGTATCGGTTGTTGGAAATGTCAACCAATTGTATATAGTCTCCATCTACCCTGATACAACTTATTTCCTGAAATTTAACTAAAAGGCTTTTGTTGCCGGTTTTGACTGTAAGGCCAAAATCCTTTGATTTCTCCCTGTTTGATGCCTGAACAGTAATTTGCCACTCTCTGAAGAAATTCATCCCAATGTAATAACCATTGATCACCAAAAACCATACTGAAATGATCAAAAGATCCTGGGTGTAAAAATCAAGTGGCGCAAACTCTCCCTTAACCAGAATACTTAACATTTCTGTGGTGGAGGCAATGAAAAAAACACCTAAAAATGTGGTGGACACTACCTGAATGGAGATCCTTCTTGCGGGAGCAGAGAAATAAGGCACTTTTTGATCCAACCATAGAATCAACTGCCTGACTATCCACCAGGCAGCATAGCCCTGCAACAGGTCAATGACAAAACGGACAATATAAAAGCTGTTGAAAGCAATATTGGCATAGGTAAGATGAAAATTGATGGCATTGATGATGGGAATAGCAATCAAAAAAACCAATATGTCAGGACGATAACGGTTGGCTTGGTCTTTTGAAATGACTTTTTCCATAATAATTTAATAATTTATCTTACTGATATACTGCCGTCCATGAATCTTCTTCCCCAATGGTTGAAATAAAAATAAGGAATTAAATCAGTCATTTTTCTTTGGATGAAATGAAAGATCCAATTGTTGTAACCTAGCTTCGTTTTCTGGAGTTAAGGTAAAGAAAACTTCCACATTTCCATTTTCAGTTTGTATCTTATACCTACCCCTCAATTGATTTTCAGGTTCAAGTTCCTTGGTTTCCAAAAAGGACCCGGACTTTTCAAGCAAACCCTGGGTTTCTGCCATCCGTTTTTCCTTGGATTTGTCCAGGTAAAAGTTTTCGGCCAAAATCTTAGATTCCAATGCTTCATCCCAGGTTAAAATCAATTGAGTCACTTGTTTTTGTCTTTCCAAAAGGATGTCAGAAACGGGTAGTTTTCTTGGCTGTAAATCAGCTGTTTGAAAGAGTAATTTACCTAATTCCTGGAGAGGCCATGGAGAAGTATAAGTCAGGTTGCAAAACGCCATCAGACCTATCCCGTATTCTGGAAAAAAGACATAATTGCTTCCGAATCCAGGAAGTGCTCCACCATGGGAAACATATTTCAGTCCATTACAAAATTGGGTAATTCCCAAGCCATAGCCATAGCCGACCATCACAGGGCAATCATTTCCGGCGAAATCTTTCGCCTTGGGATTTAACCTCGAGAATTGAGGAGTTTGCATTTCTCTTAAGGAACTTCTTTTTACAGGTCCATTATCTTCATCACTGCGAGGAGGCCAAGCCGAAAGGTGAAAACTGACATATCTGCTGAAATCTTCAATAGTTGTAATCAATCCACCCATGGCTCCATAAGAACCATCGTGAAGCATAGGTTCCATCTTCCAATGTTCATCTTCCCATCGGTAGCCTATAGCTAATTGCTTTTCGGGAATATCATCATATTCCCAATAGGTTTGGTTCATGCCCAAAGGTTGGAAAATATTTTGGGTAAGGTATTGCTGGTAAGGCATTCCTGAAACCCTGGTGATTATTTTTCCCAACAAAGCATAACCGGTATTGCTGTATTCAAATTCAAATCCTGGAACATTGGAAAAAGAAACTCCATTGCTCATGAGATCCATCAGCATTTGATCAGACTCATCCAATTGCCGATCTCCCCAAGGATTATCCTCAGGAAAGCCAGCCGTCATGGTCAGCAGGTGGTTGATGGTCATCTCTGGTGCATCACTGGTGAGGTAAATCAACTTTTCTAGTTCCGGAATGTACTTGCTTGCAGGTTCATTCAAATTCAGTTTGCCTTCATCCCTGAGTTTTAGAATACCCATGGCTGTAAAGCTTTTGGTCATGGAGGCGATCCGGAATGCACTAGAGCTTGATGCGGGAATCTGCTTTTCCAAATTCATCATGCCGGTCGCAGAGGAAAAAACCAGTTGATCGTCCACTACGATTCCATAGACAATACCCGGAATGTTTTTAGTTTGGGCATAATCTTCCATTATTTGCTGGATACTCGCTGCAAGGCCTTTGATTTTTTCAACCCGATCATCCTTGCTGAAAATAGGAGCTTTATAATTCTCGGAATACTTGTTTGGAGAAATTGTGACTGGGTTATCCGTGTTTTCCTTCGAAGTACAGGAGAAAAGGAATACCAGTACAAATAGGAAGAAAATAGTAAGAGGGAGAAAGGAGTTTAATTTCATAGGCCAGATTTATGCATGGAATAGTAGGCAAAATCTGAATCTATAGAATATTCCATTAAGAATCAACAAATCACCATTATGTAGATCAAACGAAATGCTTATTTAATATTGAATTTTCATACTTAAAGTATCAAACTTACTCACTACAAATGGTTCGCTGGCATCAGCATTCACAACACCAGCAGGAGGACTGATCACTTCCCAGAATATTGTGGTGTTTTCAGTCCCTTCCACTTTGATTACAAATGTAGTATCTGCTGGCAATCCTATATTTTCATTGAAGTTAATTTTATAGGGTAACATGCCACAGTTATTGCATTCCCTTGTTACTTGTAGATGCACATAACTTCCAGGATTGTAGTCGCCAATCTTTTGCAATTGCAATTTAACCCAGGAATTTGGTGAAAGAAGAATTTCGCCATAATACGCTTTATTAAAGTTATCCCAGTAATCCGGGTGTGACGCTTCCATGGCTTCTACCCCATTGATTGGACTATATTCTACCTCTCCGTTAACATTTGTTTTCAAAGTTTTTACAACCTGGTACTTGGTGCATCCAAATACAGCATCAAAATTACTGCATTTATATAAGCTAATCGTAGCATCAGGAACCGGAATCCGGCTTACTTTTTCCAATGTCGTTATTTTGAGCTTTTGTGGAATATCAGGCTCTGGACTATCATCTTCGCAACCGAAAAAGGCAAGTGATAATATTATCAACAATACCCAGTTAATTATTTTCATTTTTTTAGGAAAACATGAAAAGACTAATTCACTAAATTTTTACAAACCTAAATAGATACCATGGCAAGGAATTAACCGTCTAAAAGAGTGGGAGATTTTACAATTTAAACTTTCCCTTCTTTTCAAATTCCTGTGATTTAATCCCATGATTTTTAAACCCATGGGCATTAAATACTGTATTAAAATAAAAAACTTATCAGGCTATTTTTATGATCCAAATCATTGCTGCCAATGATTTTGGTTTGAGTAAAGCCAAAAATTATGGATGTTTCAAGACTGGGTTGAATGAATTTGGATTCAAGTTTTTTTAAATCGACTTCACAAATCAAAGCTTCAATAGTAAATAATCGGGTAAAAGATTGAAATGGATTTCCAGATTTCAATTGAAAAGAAAACCAGATTCCCTTAACGAAAAACCTCAATCCAGAAAGTTCAAATAATACTCCATTGTTACTTTTTCAAATCTACTTGCATTTTGTGCTTCCACCCATCCGGATTTGATAGATTCAAGGATTTGGGGATGTTGAAGGTGAATACCCTTTAATAATTGCTCTACTTTTAACGCAATCATTGGATCAAGATTTTTATTAACCAAAACAGGACCTAAAGGAATGGCATCAGACATCCAAATGATTTGAATAAGGTCTTGGGTAGAATCATCCAGGTCATTTGAGCCGAAGGCGGCAAGATCAGAATCTCCCGTAAGGATGGATTCCAAGGAGTTCTTATGGCTTTTGGAAAATTCAACCTCCCTGAATTTTTCTTCAATGGGTATTAAACCTTGTTTTGCCAGTTGCTGAAGCGGATAAAGGTATCCAGAGGTGGAGTTTTCACTTACCAGGGAAAGTCTAAGGTTTTGGGAATTATTCCGGATGAATTCCCAATCCTTAATTCCTGATTTTCTGGAGGCAGCAATTACTGATCTATAACTGGATGCTTTTTCATCATCAAAGACCAAAGCAGCAGCAATATCGTATGCATTTCCTTCCTCTATATACTTTAAAAATCCAGCAGTGCTGATAAATACAATATCCACTTCATTTTGTATCATGGCAGTGATCAACTCCTCCACTGAAGAAAAAGACTTTGTCTCCACGTTATATTGTCCATCAAAATTTTCCTCTGCCAGCTTCGAAAATGGCCTAAGGTTTTCCAACCGGTCATTGGTTTGATAGGTATAGGTGCCCAAAATGAGTTTTTCCTGTTCCTTGGAAAAAGCCAAACCAATAAAAATCAAAAAATAAAACATGGTCAAAAATGGAGTTTTTTTCATGTGTTTCTTATTAATGAGGGAATAAATTAAATTAAGCCGCTTAAGATTTAAAAAGACGAAACCCAATTTTGGGAATTGGATTCCGTTTCAATTTTTCTTAGGTTAAGCGAAGGACTTTTCTTCCAAAGAATCTATTAATGCGAAAAAGTCCCTTTCAGACATCTCAGATTGAATATTTTCCATCAATTGGTTAAAAAATTCTTTGGGAGCATTTGCCTTTAATCCTCCTAATGCCATCAATCTCTCTGAAGGATCCAAGGCTGGAATGATATACCTGAACCACCGGAGTATCTTTTCTGGGCTAAAAGATGAAACAATGCTGTGATGCTGTTCCATCAATTCTTCGTCACTGTAAAAGTTCCAAATTAATCCCAAAATTTTCCTTTCTTCATAGATCATATGGGCAAGGTATTTGGAATGAAATTCGGACAGATCAAGAAAATAATCAAAGAATTTAACAGGAGGAGAACCTGCCTGCAATTCATTCACTTGTTGCTCCAAAGTATTTACCAGGCCTTCCAGATATTCATGCTCCTCCTGGTTTTCTTCGGTGCTTCCCGGACATCTTTTTTCCAAATCCGGCAAGATCATTTCATCTTCGACATGAGCATGAGTTTCCAAAAGATAAAAAAGCTCTTGGGATAAGGCTTTCAGCTTGTCCACTTCTTCATGTTTTGACTGATCCAGATTTCCAGCCAGAATTGTCACTTTTCCAAGTACATATCTTAAGCCTTTGTGCGGTAATAAATAGGGGTTTAATCTTAAAGTTTCCATAGATCATTAAATGGTTTTACAATTCCATGATTTGGATAATGGATGCCAGGTTGCAATAAGGATAGCAAAACCACATATTGATGTGGTAAGATTAAAAAATCATCATACAGGAAATGAGAATATGGAGAAAAAATAAACAATGGACTAATCCATTGGATAATAATGAAGCCCTTTTAATGTATAAAACAAAAAAGGATAAGCAAATCGCCCATCCTTTTTCACTGAATTTAAGTTAATTTTTTTACTGGGTATCCTTTATAAAATCCGCCAAATCCTTTTTGAACTTCACCAAAGAAGGCATATGGGTGTACATCATATGGCCAGCCTCGTAATAGGTCATGATGATGTTATCCCTGATTTCAGGTCTCAGGTTCATTTGATCCAAGGTATATTCTACTCCGTAGAAAACAGTGGCAAGATCATAGTATCCATTCATGATCAAAACCTTCATATTTGGGTCTTTATTCATTGCATCTGCCATATCTATGGCGGTATTGATAGAAATCATACTTCCCCAACCTTCATTTCCTCTATGTGACCAATCCCATTTGAAACCTGGTGCTGAGTAGGCAGAAGTCCTGTAATTTAATTTTTTGCTAACCCCCAATTCCCGGTGAAAGTAATCCAAAAATCCTGCAGTATAAGCCGGAGAAATGGCATCACTCTGAGGATCGGTAACCGCATACTGATTTTGAGGGAAAGGATTGATGCCTATATACCTGGAGTCAAGCCTCCCAACAGTCATTCCTCCATCTCTAAGAAGTTCATTGAAAAACTCCTGGGCCCTAACCCTTAAATTCGCCTTTAACCAATAATCTTTGGAAACTCCTGAATATTGTTCAAGTTTTGTGGCTATTGTTGATTTTTCTCCATCTGTCAGCCTACTTCCTTTAAAAAGCGCTGGCATATATTCTTCCTCTGTAAATTTTCTGACCTCATCTACAAAGGCTTCCAGATTGGGGTTTTTATTCTTTAATTTATCATGATACCATGCTGTGGTGGCATAAGTTGGAAAATGCACCAAATAGGAAGTGCTTTCCTGAACAGGGAATGCCAGAGATCTCAGATCGAATACAGCTGACACCATCACCACCCCATTTAAGGCATACCCTTTATCCAACAGGTAGTTCATTACACCGGCATTTCTCATGGTTCCATAACTTTCCCCCAATAAGTATTTGGGTGATTGAAGCCTGTCGTATTCCTTGAGGAACTGCATGATAAATAAACTGATGGCACGGATATCCTGATCCACTCCCCAGAAATCTTTTCCTTCCGCTTTTCCAACTGGTTCGCTTAATCCGGTTCCTATAGGATCCATCATGACCACGTCTGCTATATCCAAAATGGAATATTCATTATTGACCAACTCGTAGGGTGCTGCTTTAGTGTAACCCGGATCATTGACCACGATTCTTTTTGGCCCCATTACTCCCATATGTAACCAATAAGAAGAAGATCCAGGTCCTCCGTTATAGGAAAAAATGATGGGCCGCTTGGAAGGTCCATCCTCTTTAAAATAGGCGGTGAATCCATGAAGGGCAATCGGCTCATTATTTTCATCCCTCAAAAGCATCGTTCCCGCACGGGTTTTTAAATTATGGGTTACTCCATTGATTCTCACTGTCTGCGTGGAAGTGAATACTTCAGCTTCAGGAATAGGTTTCTCCTGAGTCTTTTCCTGTGCTATCACTGAGGATACCGTAAGCAGAAACAGTAAAACTATAAGGTTAGCTTTTCTCATATTTTTGTGATTTATATTCTGCATTGAATCTAAACAATATTTCCCAAATCAAATATCCATATATCACAAATATAAAAAGTGGTTCAATCCTTCTATTTAAGGGACTATCCGTTTATAATCGGATATATCCGATTATTGTTAGGCCAGACAAACCTTTTTCCGGAAATTTGAAGTAGCTGCATTTTTTATCCGGCTGTTAATTATTCATTCTTTAAAAATTATTATTAAAAACTATGAGCAGTATTAGAAACAGGGTTACTTTAATCGGGAGATTGGGTGCCAAAGCGGATGTCAAAAGATTCGATGACGGGAAAGTCAAAGCCATTCTCAATTTGGCTACCAATGAGTATTTTAAAAACCAAAAAGGGGAAAACGTGGAAGAAACCACCTGGCATTATGTGGTAGCATGGGGAAAATCAGCAGAAATTATTGAAAAGTATACCGACAAAGGCTCTGAAATAGCCATAGACGGTAAACTTTCCAATAGGAGCTATACGGACAAAGAAGGGGTGAAAAAGTACATTACGGAAGTGGTGGTTGACAACGTGGTACTGTTGGGTGAAAAATCTCCTGTCACTGCCTGATTGACCCGGGACCATCTGAGAATTTGACCAAGGAAAAATTCCGGATGGTCTCAATTTTTTATCCCTAATTCATCTAAAATCCTGATCAATAGAACAATGAAAAGATTTTTATGTTTCTTAACATTGAAAGGCTTTTATCAGTATTTTTACGCCACATTAAACCTATTGATCAATGAAAAAAATAGCAGTTTTTACTTCAGGAGGAGATGCTCCTGGAATGAATGCCTGTATTCGTGCTGTAGTCCGCACGGCAATTTTTAAAGGAATAGAAGTTTACGGGATCTCCTATGGATATGATGGCATGATTGAAGGAAATATCAAAAAAATGCAGTCCCACTCTGTGAGTAACATTATCCAAAGAGGAGGAACCATTCTCAAGTCAGCCAGAAGTGAAGAGTTCAGAACTGTAGAAGGCAGAAAGAAAGCTTACGAACAAATACGTCAACATGGTATAGAAGGGATTGTTGCCATTGGAGGGGATGGTACTTTTAGGGGTGCTAAAGTATTTTATGAAGAATTTGGCATACCTACAATAGGTTGTCCCGGCACCATTGACAATGACATCTATGGTACAGATTATACAATCGGATTTGATACAGCAGTGAATACTGCTTTAGAGGCCATTGATAAAATCCGGGATACAGCAGCAGCCCATGACCGGATTTTCTTTATTGAAGTAATGGGACGTGACTCAGGCTACATTGCTTTGGAGTGCGGTATTGGTGGAGGTGCAGAGTTTGTTATGATACCGGAAACAGAAACAGATCTGAAAAGCATAGTAAAATCCCTCAAAAACCTAAGAAAGACAAAATCTTCTTCCATTATTGTGGTTGCTGAAGGTGATGATGAAGGAACCGCTGAGGTCATCATGAACAAAGTCAAAGAAAAGGTGAACGATCCGGATAAGGAATTTAAAGTAACGACGCTAGGACATATCCAACGTGGAGGCAATCCAACTGCCAGAGATAGGGTTTTGGCCTCCAGATGCGGCATGGCTGCTGTGGAGGGCCTGATCAATGGTGAATCCAACTGCATGGCCGGTGTGGTCAATGGGGATGTGGTCTATACTCCCTTTGCCGACTGTATTGGAAGAACAAAAGAGTTGAAAGCAGACCATTTGAAGCTGATAGAAATCTTAAGCATCTGACATGGGGTTTATTCCAATCATTTTGACGCTTTCTGCTGCAATAATTCTTTTTATTATGGCAGTAAACAATTCGCTTAATTTAAAGAAAAACCAGATTCAGGTATTAAAAGCGGAGATGATCAAAGGTTTTTCCAAATTTGACTCTGATTTGAGCAATTCAAAACCAAAAGATTGGGATTGGGTTGCAACAAAATACCAGGAACTAAAAAAGGAATATGAATCGGATTCGAAGGCAATATTTGAGGAAACTTTAAAAAAACCATACCAACAAATAAAAATCCTTAAAGCCCAGTACAATAATCTGATCAATAAGAAACCCTATAGTTTTGTAGCTAAATTAATGGGCCATGAACCTTATGATTGATGTCAATTTAGGGTTTTTCGGCTTTTATAATTTCATTCTTAATACACTGAATGATTTCTTTTTCCTGTTCAGGATGAAACCATAGTACTTCTGAATCTCGTCTAAACCAGGTCATTTGCCTCTTAGCATACCTTCGGGAGTTCCTTTTTAATAGCCTTACAGCCTCCTCCTTATCATACTTCCCCTCCAAATATCCGAAAATCTCCGAATAGCCCACCGTTTGCAGGGCATTGAGATGACGAAAAGGAAAGAGCGCTTCAGCCTCTTCAAAAAGTCCCTGCCTAATCATCATTTCCATTCTTTTATTGATCCTTTCGTATAGTTCTTCTCTTTCTCTTTCAAGACCAATTTTGATAATTTTAAATGGTCTTTGGATCAAATTCTTTACCCTAAATGAACTGAAGGGCTTGCCTGTCCCTCTGAAAACTTCAATTGCCCGCATCAACCTTTGGGGATTATTACGGTCTACTGTCTGGAAGTAATCAGGATCAAACTTCTCCAATTCCCTCTGAAGAAATTCAATTCCTTTTTCTTCAAATTCGGATATGATTTTTTCCCTGATTTTAGGTTCTATATCGGGTATATCATCCAAACCTTTACAAATAACATCAATATATAAGCCTGAACCTCCTGCCATTATTGCTATGTCATGGGTTTTGAAAATTACATCCAACACCTGCAACGCTTCATTTTCAAAATCCTTAACATCGTATGGATTGTGAATTGACTTGGTCCCTATTAAATGGTGAGGTACACTTTTCAATTCACTTTCAGTTGGTTTTGCCGTCCCAATATTGGTTTCCTTATAAAACTGACGGCTGTCAGAAGAAATGATTTCAGTTTGAAATAATTGGGCGATTTTCAGACAAAGTGCGGTTTTGCCTACCGCTGTGGGTCCAAGAAAAATGATCAAATATTTGTGGGATAATTTCAATTTCTTTCGGAATAGAATAACTATAATTACCAAAATTATTAATTGTTGATGAAAAACAATAAGGTCCTGATTGTAGATGACAATGCTCTGAACAGAAAGGTGTTTCAGAATATCATAGGACAGGTTTATCAATGTGAGGTGGCGGAAAATGGAAAAGAGGCCTTGGAAAAAATAAAAAAAGAATCCTTTGATATTATCATTTTAGATATTCAGATGCCCATGCTGGACGGCATTAATACATTAAAAATAATTAAAGAAGAACAACTTACTTTTGTACCGGTAATAGCCGTCTCAGCATTTGCCAATGAAAATGACAGGGATTACTTTTTATCTGCTGGTTTTGATGATTTTATTTCAAAACCGGTCAAACCAAAACAACTTTTAGAAAGTCTTCAAAAACATATTTTGATGTCAAAATCCCCTGGAAAGTTGGAAAAAATAGAATCTGAGATCCAATCAAATACTGAAATATTAAATCCTAAGGTAGTATTACAGCTACTGAAATACAATTCGATTGAAAATATCCGCTTGGTTTATAATGATTTCATAGACGAAACCGAAAGGCTGCTGTCTGAAATTGAATACCAGCTCAAATATGGCGAATATTCCCAGATCGGCGAAAAACTGCACATCATCAAAGGGAATTCAGGAACCATCGGTGCTTTGGAAATTTTTTATTTTACCCAATCATTTGAAAAGAATATTAAGTCGGGGAATTTTGATAATACTGTTAAAGATTACATATATTTGAAGAGCCTATTTGAAAGGTTTAAAACACATTGTAAATCATCCGTATATCTTAATCCATGAGCCCTACAAGAAAAGTACTTGTTGCAGAAGACAGTTCAGTAATTATCAATTTGACAAAAAATGTCCTGATGTTTGAGAATTATCAGATCACCGCAGTAAAAAACGGTAAACAGGTATTAGAAAAATTGGCAAAAGAGGATTTTGATCTGATTCTCATGGACATCAATATGCCGGAAATGGATGGTATTGAATGTACAAAAGCAATAAGAGCTTTAGAGGACCCCAAAAAATCAACAGTTCCAATTATTGCGATTACAGGAAATTATAAAAATTATACTCTTGATGATTTTATGAAAGCGGGTCTAAATGATTATGTCCAAAAACCCTTGGATTATGATTATTTATTGGCTACCGTTAAAAAATATCTGGTATAAATTTTCTCTATGAATATCAAGTACACCAAAAACTTCCTTGACAAGCTAGAAAATATTTTTGCCGCCTCGGAATTTATTTTGCGGTACGAAAAAGGAAATTTCAAATCAGGTTACTGTGTACTCAAAGAGAGTAAAATTGTCATTATCAATAAATATTATACCTTGGATGGTAAAATAAATACACTTATTGATATCATTAAGGAGATCGGTTTTGCTCCTCAGGATTTTATAGATCCAAAGATTCAGGATCTCTTAACTGACCTCCGGAAAACTGAATTAAAGCATTGAAAGTTACATTTCTTGGTACAGGAACATCCCAGGGGGTACCGGTAATCGGTTGCGATTGCCTGGTGTGCAGTTCATTGGATTTCAGGGACAAAAGAACCCGGAGTGCCATTCATATTGAAGTGGATGGAAAAAGTTTTGTCATTGATACTGGACCTGATTTCAGGACCCAAATGCTCAGGGAAAAAATAAACAGCCTGGATGCTGTAATTTTCACCCATGAACATAAGGACCATACGGCTGGATTGGATGACATCAGACCTTATAATTTTTCCCAAAAAAAAGATATGCCTATCTATGGGGCAAAAAAAGTTCTCCATCAGATCAAAAAAGAATTCTCTTATATTTTTGAGGAAGTAAAATACCCAGGAGTTCCATCTGTTATCCCCCATGAGATTACCAATGTCCCCTTCATTGCCGAAGGGATCAATATTATCCCCATTGAAGTGATGCATTATAGACTTCCTGTTTTTGGGTTTAGATTCAATGATTTCACCTATATCACAGATGCCAAGCAAATTGAGGAAAAAGAACTGGAGAAAATCAAAGGAAGTAAAACACTGGTGCTCAATGCGCTTCAAAAAAATCACCATATTTCCCATTTTACTTTGGAGGAGGCCATACAAATGGTCAATATTATCCAACCTGAAATGGCCTATTTTACACATATCAGCCATAAACTTGGAAATCATCAGGAAATTGAATCTTCCCTTCCTTCACATATCCGCTTGGCTTACGATGGACTGAAGCTAAAAATTGACTGATGCATCTGAATTACCACTTTTTAAAATACCTCTGTCCTGAACTTTCTTTGAAGTTTACAGGAATGAGGATTATTACCTGTTTTTCACAAAATAAAGACGAACTGGTGATCGGATGTGCCAATCATACCGGACAATGCTATATCCGTGCTAATCTCCTCCCTATCATATCCTGTCTTTCATTTCCGGAAGAATTTAAAAGAAGCAAAAAAAACACGGTTTCCTTATTTCCGGAATTGATCGGCCAAATCATTACAGAAATCAAGGTATTTTCATTTGAAAGGGCATTTAAAATAAATTTTGATTCGGGAGATTCTCTGGTTTTTAAACTTCATGGAACCAGAAGTAATGTACTTTATTACCCTAAAGACTATCAATTACCTGCTTCCATATTCAGGAATGAATTAAAGGAAGATAAAAACCTGCAACTAGCTGATATTGAAAAGCATTTGGATCTTAGTTTTGATAACTTTCAATTAATGGAAGGAAATGCATCCCAATTTCTTCCAACCTTGGGAAAAATCCCAAGGGAATGGTTGAAATCCAAAGGCTATATAGAGGCAGATCTGCAAACCAAATGGCGTTTGATACAGGAAGTCCTGGATCTTCTTGACAGCCCCCATTATGCTATTATCAAGGAAAATAATGAATTTTTACTCAGTCTCCTTCCGGTGCAAAAGGCTGTATTTGATACTTCTGATCCTGTTGAAGCAAGCAATGAACTTTTCCGTTACAAGGTTGTCATTCAGGCATTTGAAAAAGAAAAAAACCAATGGATAAGAATATTTGAGGAGCAGAAAAAAAAGACGAAAGCCTACATACTAAAAACTTCCCAAAAGTTGGAAGAACTGGAAAAGGAGGTTCCCCCCTCACAAGTGGCCGATGTCCTAATGGCCAATCTGCATCAAATTCCTCCAGGTAGTGAAGCGGTGCTCTTATTTAACTTTTATACCCAAAAAGAGGAACCCTTCAAATTGAAAAAAGGCCAGACCCCACAAAAATTTGCTGAAACACTCTACCGAAAATCCAAAAACAGGAAAAAGGAAATAGACCAATTGCATCACAATCTGGATGAAAAAGATAAAATGCTTTCCCAAACCATGGACTGGATTGAAGATCTGAATGGGATTAAGGATTTTAAATCATTGAAAGAATTTATCAAATCAAAGCATTTATCCGCGCGGCAAAAAGAAAAAGAGGAACAGGTTCCATACAAAAGATTTGAAATAGAAGGATTTGAAATATTAGTGGGAAAATCAGCCAAAGCGAATGATGAACTCTTGAGGTATTTTGCATGGAAGGATGATTTATGGCTACATGCAAAAGATGTTTCGGGTTCTCATGTGGTGATAAAATACCGTTCAGGAATCAATTTCCCCAAAACAGTAATTGAGCGGGCCGCTGAACTGGCCGCCTATTATTCCAAAAATATAAATGAAAGTTTGGCTCCTGTAATCTATACTCCTGCCAAATTTGTCAGAAAAGTAAAAGGCTCCCCTTCGGGAGCCGTAATGGTTGATAAAGAGAGTGTATTGATGGTGGTACCGAGAGGGCCTCAGGAAAACTGATCACTCCACTTCGTGAATTTTCAGCATATTGGTCCTTCCTTTGTCTTTCAAAGGCATACTGGCAGTATTGATGATGATATTGCCCTTTTTCACATAGCCATCTTTCTTCAACTGATCCTGAATATCCATAAAAGTAGCATCAGTGGAAATATTACTTTCATAGTAATAAGATCTTACGCCCCAGACCAAGCTCATCTGGGTCATCAGTTTTTTGTTTCTGGTAAACATGATCAGATTAGCCAATGGCCTAAAAGATGCCAGTCTCAAAGCTGTCATGCCGGAACTTGTAATACCCACCAAAGCTTTGGCTTTCACGTTTCTTGACAGTCTGGCTGCCATTAAGGTGAGATTTTTACTGTAGAAATTCGGATCATCTTCTGGAATCTTGTACAAATGATGGTAAACATCATGGTTGTTTTCAATGTAACTGATGATGCTGCTCATGGCCTTGACAGCATTCACCGGAAATTGCCCGGAAGCGGTTTCTGCTGAAAGCATTACTGCATCTGCACCATCCAACACTGCGGTGGCCACATCATTGGTTTCCGCCCTCGTAGGTCTGGGATGTGTTGTCATACTTTCAAGCATCTGGGTAGCTATGATAACCGGCTTGCAAGCCAACTTACATTTTGTTACTATTTGCTTTTGCCAAAGTGGAACTGTTTCCATGGGAACCTCCACACCCAAATCTCCTCTAGCTACCATGATGGCATCCGTGGCTTCAATGATTTCATCAATATTCGAAAGTGCTTCAGGCTTTTCTATTTTGGCTACAATTTTACAGTCTTTGCCTGCATCTTGAATCCTTTCTCTAAGGTCTTTGATATCATCTGCAGTCCTTACAAAGGAAAGAGCAATCCAATCAACATCCTGTTTTAAACCAAATTGCAAATCTTCCAAATCCTTTTCGGTCAAGGATGGCGCGGAGACTTTGGTATTTGGAAGGTTTATCCCTTTTCTTGATTTCAACATTCCTCCATGGATTACAACACATCTTACATTTTTACCATCTGTATTATTGACTGCAAGTTCTATGTTTCCATCATCAATTAATATCCTGTCCCCTCCTTTAACATCATTGGGTAGATTTTGGTAAACAGTGCTTACCAATTCTGCATTTCCAACAACAGGTTCATTTGTAATGGTTATTTTCTGGCCAGGTAAAATCTGAACACCTCCATTTTCCATTTCACCGACACGGATTTTCGGACCTTGAAGATCCTGAAGAATACCAATATTGGAACCGGTTTCCTTATTGATTTCCCGGATCATTTTGATCACCTGCTTGTGGACTTCGTGATCCCCATGCGAAAAATTCAATCTGAAGACATTGGCACCTGCAGAGACCAAACTTCTTAAAGTATCAATATTATTGGATGCTGGACCTATTGTTGCTAAAATTTTTGTCTTGTTGTAAAGTGCAATACTCATTGATGGTTTTGGATTAATAGGTTAGTAAATTTTCTTTTGATTTTAGTTTGTTAATGTCAAGTTTTACTGCGCTTTGAATATATCTTATTTGGCTTAGGCGCTCAATATACACATTAATATCCAATTCGAAGGTCTGGTCCTGAATGAGGAGAAAGTAATCAAACATTTTTAATTCCGGCACAAGATATAAGGCATTGCCATCATCAGAATGCGACCTGTTTTTCATCAATTGGACAAAACCATGTTCTTTTTCTTCCAAAAACTGAGAGATTTTCAATTGGGGCTGGTGAAGAAATTCAGGCTCAAAATCATTGATTTTGATTAACTTGACACCAAGTGCCTGATTGATCAACCAGGCCATTTTGTAGTCTTTGACTGGAGACACCAGTCCAAGTAGTTCAAAGTCAAATTGATGCTCTACAAATAGTTTGATTTTCTTCATTAGTGGGAAGAATATTAAAAAACAAAGTTATAAATAATCCTCCAAGTTCAACGGTTTGAAAGAATATCTTGAATTTAGTTATTACATTTTTTTGGCAATAAGGCATTAAATATATTTCTTTGCGGAGTGTTTAAATTTAAACTGATCAAAAAATGTCTGAAATTGCACAAAAAGTAAAAGCCATTATCGTTGATAAATTGGGCGTTGAAGAATCTGAAGTTACTCCTGAGGCTAGCTTCACAAATGATCTTGGTGCTGACTCTCTGGATACAGTAGAGCTCATCATGGAATTCGAAAAAGAATTCAATATTTCCATTCCGGATGATCAAGCTGAGCAAATCGGCACTGTAGGTCAGGCTATTAGCTATCTGGAAGCTAACGTAAAATAAATAATCACTTAAAATTCATTTATGAATTTAAGAAGAGTTGTAGTAACAGGTTTAGGTGCCCTTACCCCAATTGGCAACACCGTCGAGGAATACTGGAACGGTCTCTCAAATGGGGTAAGTGGTGCTGCTCCTATTACTAGATTCGATGCGTCTCTTTTCAAGACCCAATTTGCCTGTGAAGTTAAAGGATTGGATGTAGAACAGTTCATTGACAGAAAAGAGGCGAGAAAAATGGACCTTTTCACTCAAATGGGTTTGATTGCATCAGACCAGGCTATAATTGATTCCGGTCTTGATATCGAAAAATCAAATCTAGATAGGATTGGGGTGATTATGGGTTCAGGAATCGGTGGTCTGCGTTCCTTTCAGGATGAGGTCACGGCCTTTGCCCAAGGAGATGGCACGCCAAGATTTAACCCCTTCTTTATTCCAAAGATGATTGCTGATATCTGTGCTGGATTTATTTCAATCAAGTATGGATTCAGAGGTCCAAATTTTGTAACAGTATCTGCATGCGCTTCGGGAACAAATGCCATCATTGATGCATTTAATTATATCCGACTTGGAAAGGCAGATATTTTTGTGACCGGAGGAACAGAAGCTACGATTACCGAATCAGGTGTTGGTGGCTTTAATGCCCTCAAAGCACTTTCCCAGAGAAATGATTCTCCACAAACAGCATCAAGGCCTTTTGACAAGGAAAGAGATGGGTTTGTTTTGGGAGAAGGAGCCGGATGTCTGATTTTGGAGGAATATGAGCATGCCAAAGCCAGAGGTGCAAAAATATATGCTGAAATGGTAGGTGGTGGAATGTCTGCTGATGCCTATCATCTTACTGCACCTCATCCGGAAGGTTTGGGAGCAACCAATGTGATGCTCAATGCGCTGCATGATGCAGGTATGAAACCTGAAGATATTGATTATGTAAATGTTCATGGCACCTCCACCCCATTAGGTGATGTAAGTGAAGTAAAAGCTATTCAGAATGTTTTTGGTGAACATGCCTATAAGCTGAATATCAGCAGTACCAAGTCCATGACAGGACACCTTCTGGGAGCTGCCGGTGCTATAGAAGCCATTGCCAGTATCCTGGCAATAAAAAATAGTCTGGTTCCTCCTACCATAAACCACTTCACAGATGATGAGGAATTTGACAGCAAATTAAACCTGACTTTCAACAAAGCTCAAAAGAGAGAAATCAGGGCTGCATTAAGTAATACTTTTGGATTTGGTGGGCACAATGCTTCCATCATTTTCAAAAAAATCAACGAGTAACTTGAAACTATCCAGATTACTCAGATTACAAGCATTATTTTATAATAAAAATGAAAAAAGGCTTGCTACTGCCATTAAACATATGGTTGGTAGTAAGCCTTTTAATTTATCATTATACAAACTCGCTATAAAACATATCTCTGTAGCAGAAGAAACCATCAATGGATTTAAGATCTCGAATGAAAGGCTGGAATATTTGGGAGATGCGGTTCTGGGTGCCGTGGTGGCTGAGTTCCTTTTTCTCAAATTCCCATACAGGGATGAGGGATTTCTAACAGAAACCAGATCCAGGATGGTCAATAGAGAAGCCCTTAATCAGATTGCCATCAAGATCGGTCTGGCCAAAGTGGTGGACATTGAATACAAAGGACGAAACCTGAGTTCCCATAAATCCATTTATGGAGATACACTGGAAGCAATCGTGGGTGCGGTGTATTTGGACAGAGGATATAAATTTTGCAAAAGATTCATTCTCAAATGCATCATCATCCACTTTGATGTAGATGATATTATTTCCACTACCTCCAATTTTAAAAGTAAGATCATAGAATGGTCCCAAAAAGAAAACAAAGAGGTTGATTTCCGGACAATTTCAGTTACAGGCAACCAACGATTTAAAGAATTTCATGTACACCTATATGTGGGAGGTGAACAACTTTCTGAAGGAAAAGGACCAACAAAAAAGAAAGCAGAACAGGAAGCTTCCAAAAATGCCTGCGAAAAACTAAATATTGCAATTTAGAACACTATCTTTGAAAACAGTGTTTTGTATTTTTACTTCTGAATATGTCCAAACTTCATATTGCTTTAGCCACTGTTAACCAGACTCCCCTTAACTGGTCAGGCAATCTTCAGCATATCATTGAATCTATCAAGGAAGCAAAAACTCTTGGTTCAGAATTAATATGTTTTCCTGAATTGGCCATTTGTGGCTATGGAAGTGAAGATCTTTTCCTTAGCTATTGGTATCCTCAGAAGGCCCTCAAGCAATTAAATGAATTAGTCGCCTTTACCGAAAATATTACAGTTGCCGTAGGAATACCCATAAGAATAGCCGACAAGGTCTATAATTGCATGTCAATAATCGAAAACAAGCAGATTATAGGTTTCGTCGCCAAACAATTTATGGCAATTGACGGGGTTCATTATGAATTCAGATGGTTTACTCCTTGGGAACATGGAAAAGTTATACAGTTTGATTTTTTTGGACAGGAAATACCATTAGGAGATATAGTTTTTGAAAAAAACGGAATAAAATATGGTTTTGAAATCTGCGAAGATGCCTGGAGGGGCAAATTAAGACCGGGATACAGACTAAAAGACAGAAAAGTAGATATTATTTTTAATCCCAGTGCCAGTCATTTCGCTATGGGAAAAAGCATCCTGAGGGAAAACCTGGTCAAAGATAGTTCAGGGTTATTTCATGCCACATATTGTTACATCAACCTCCTTGGCAATGAAAGCGGAAGAATGATATTTGATGGTGAAATATTGGTTGCTGACAAGGGAAAGCTCTTACTCAAAAATGACCTTCTTTCCTTCCAAGACTATCAGGTCAGGACATTTCTATTTGATAAAAGCCAAAATGACCATAATCCATTAGAAAGTAAACATGACAAAAATGAAGAATTTGTAAAAGCCGCCTCTTTGGCTCTTTTTGATTATTTAAGGAAAAGCAAAAGCAAGGGCTTTGTTCTTTCCCTTAGCGGAGGCGCTGATTCCTCCACTATTGCTGTATTGGTTGCAGAAATGGTCAGGAGAGGTATGGAAGAATTAGGAGTTAATCATTTCATAGAAAAATCAGGCATTCCTTTTGTCCCAAAAACTGATAACCCAGTAATAGAATTTATTGGCCAAATCCTGACAACTGCTTATCAGGCCTCCGATAATTCTTCATTTTCAACATTTCAAAGTGCCAAATCACTTGCAGAAAGTATTGGAGCAGGGTTTTTGAACTGGGAAATCTCAGATGAAGTCAGGTCATATACTGAAAAAATCGAAAAAGCCATTGGGAGAAAACTGAGTTGGAAAGAAGATGACATTACGCTTCAAAACATACAGGCAAGAGCCCGTTCTCCTATCATTTGGATGCTTGCCAATATTAAAAATTCGCTATTACTTAGTACTTCAAACAGAAGTGAGGGGGATGTGGGATATGCTACCATGGATGGAGATACAAGTGGAAGCATTTCACCTATAGCAGCAGTTGACAAGCATTTCATCATCCAATGGCTGAAATGGGCAGAAAAAGAGCTTCAATATAGTGGATTACAAAAAGTTAACAGCTTACAGCCAACGGCCGAATTGAGACCTGCCGAAAACAATCAAACCGATGAGACCGATCTCATGCCATATTCCTTGATTGTAGAAATTGAAAGATTGGCTATAAGAGACAAAAGATCACCTCTGGATGTCTATTTGATCTTGAAGGAAGAATTGGGCATGGATGAAAAAATGCTGAAAGTTTACATAAAAAAATTCTTTACCCTTTGGTCACGTAACCAATGGAAAAGGGAAAGGTTAGCTCCATCCTTCCACTTGGATGAATTCAATGTAGACCCCAAGACCTGGTATAGGTTCCCTATTCTATCAGGATCTTATGAAGAAGAGTTAAAAGAGTTGGATACTTATTAAAAAAGGGTAATTTCACATCCCTTGGATAAAATATTAAAGATGAATACGATTGATTTTATTTTAAGCTATGTAGTCTGGAGTCCCAATCCGGCTGTTTTCCCTAGTTTTGAAAGACTGAGATGGTATAGTCTCTTGTTTGCCTTGGGCTTTATCATTTCCCAACAGATAATGTTTTACATTTATAGAAAAGAAGGGCAAGATGAAAGATTAGTTGACAAACTGACCATTTACATGGTACTGGCTACCATCATTGGGGCAAGGTTGGGGCACGTTCTTTTCTATGAACCGGAAAAATATCTCAGCAACCCCATTGATATATTAAAAGTTTGGGAAGGAGGTCTGGCCAGCCATGGTGCAGCAATTGCAATTCTATTTGCCCTATATCTCTATGCTAAAAAAGTACCTTCCCAGACCTATTTATGGGTTGTGGACAGAATTGTCATTGTTGTGGCCATGACCGGCGCAATGATTAGGGTGGGTAACCTGATGAATTCTGAAATTGGTGGAAAACCTACAGGCAGTGACAGTGGCTTTGTATTTGCCAGAGATGCAGAGGAAATTATTGAGACATTGAGAATTCCGGTTGCTTCGGTAGAGGCTTATAAACCTTCAGAAAGGGCTTCGGAACTAACCGGAAATGGAATTGTCCCAGTAAATTTTGATATCAAAGTTGAAAAAGGAGGATATAGTGAAGCCGACCTTAAAACTGCTATTGAAACTGATGTTAAATATGTGTTGACGAGATTTAGAAGTTCACAAAAATACTTGGCGGAAAACCCTGAAACCCCTCTTAAATACAATTTAAAAGACGAGGGAGATCATTATTTAGTGAGTGTTTACACTTTTGGTGTGGCCCGATATCCGACACAGATTTATGAGGCAGTATCCTATCTGATCATCTTTTTGATATTATATTGGATTTGGAAAAAATATAAATCAAGACTTCCGGATGGTCTCTTTTTAGGATTGTTCCTTATTTCAGTATTTGGAATGAGGTTTATTTGGGAATTTTTGAAAGAAAACCAGGTTGATTTTGAAGAAGAATTAAGCCTCAATATGGGACAAGTATTAAGTATACCTTTGGTTGTAATCGGGATTATCCTTGTGACAATGGCCTTGAAAAAAGGTTTTAAACCAGAAGAATCTCAAGGAACCGGGTCATGACCATGGCCGCCCCATGGATGACAGCTCGCAATCCTTTTAATACCCAACCATCCTCCTTTGAATACCCCATGCTTAAGAATGGCTTCTTTCGCATACTGACTGCAAGTAGGTGTATACCTACAAGTAGCAGGAAATAAAGGAGATATCAAATATTGATAAACCAAGACAGGAAATACGGCTATTTTTCTGATAATTGTTTTCAACTCTATATTGTATTTAAAATCATAAGAAATTTATATGAATTAAAGTTCCTTTATAATTTCAGTTCGTCAAAAAGTTTTGAATTCTTTCATCTCACATAATGCCCTTTTACTTCTCCTGTTCCTTTTTTTCGCAAAGGGTACAATTACTTTTGCTCAGGATGAAGTAACTGACCAGGATAGTATCATGCTTACCCCTCCAGGAAGGGTAGTCATAAACAATATTTATGTGGTAGGTAATGAAAAAACAAAAAGAAACATCATTCTTAGAGAAATCACCCTTCAAACCGGAATTTACTATGATTGGGAAGAATTGATCTCCCTGATTCAAGCTGACCAAAAGAAAGTTTATAATCTTCAACTTTTTACCAGTGTAGAAATTACTCCATTATTAACCGGAAGTGAACAGATAGAACTTTTGGTTGCAGTAACCGAAAGGTGGTATATCATTCCCAATATTATATTTAATCTTGCAGATCGGAATTTTGCTGAATGGTGGACCAACCAAAACCGTGATTTATCCAGGGTAAATTACGGGGCACGCTTAATCCATAACAATGTAGGAGGAAGAAATGAAAAATTGCGGATCGGTGCCCAATTCGGATTTGTCCGATCTTTTGAATTGATGTACAGTAAACCTTATATAGATAAAAAGCAAAAACACGGGTTGTCGGCACAATTCAATTATTTTACCCAAAAAAATATACCGATCAAATCTTCCAATAACAAACAAGTCTTTTATCAAAACGAAACCGAGGATGTTTTACGCAAAACCAACACCACTTTATTAAGGTATACCTATAGAGGAAGTTATTATAATTTCCATTTTGTGACGATAGGATATAGCAATACCTGGATAAGTGACGATGTTTTTATCCAAAATCCTGATTATTTTTTACATGATGATAACACATTGAGGTATTCGCTCATTAGTTATACTTATCGGCATGACAACCGTGACAATATCGCTTATGCGACGGAAGGTCAGGTACTCAGTTTAGGCTTGAACAAATACGGCTTGTTCAACGGTGATGATGTTCAGGACATCGAATTCACCCTTAATGCCAATAAATATAAAAGACTGGACAATAGATTTCATGTTGTCAGTGGCTTATCTTTAAATTATTTCTTTGGCCAGCAACAACCATACACCCTTGTCAGAGGAATTGGATATAATCCCAATTTCATTAGAGGATATGAACTGAATGTGATTGAAGGACAATTTGTTTTAGTTCATAAAAACAGTTTCAGGTATAAGCTATTTGAAACAGGCTTTGATGTTGGCGACTATATGCCCTTGGATGAATTTTCATACATTCCCTTTAAATTTTATTTAAGTGCCAATTTTGACCAGGGATTTGTCAACGACAAAAATAAATTACCTGAAAATACAAGATTAACGAATACCTATCTTTTCGGTTATGGATTGGGCATTGATATGGTAACTTTGTATGATATGGTTTTTAGGTTTGAATATTCCATCAACAACCAAAATGAAAGTTCATTTTTTATCAATTTCAGAGCTCCTTTTTAAACTTCAAATCCAATATCCAAAATTTAAAATCCTAAATCCAACGTTATTGGTTTTTCCAAATCCCGAAATCCCAATTCTGGCCCGATTCTGTCATTTATCTCTCTTAGTTTTTGTCTCTTGATTCTTGCATACTGCTTCCCACCATCAATTTATCCGATTATTATCCGATTATAATTTTCAAAAAGTTTACTTCTACCCTATTTTAATATACTGATTAGGGATTTTTTTAATGAAAAAGCTATTTTTTACCTATTTTTCTTTGGTATTATTCAATAACATTTTTGCCCAAAGCGGCAATGAGACACTTCCCAAGGGTGCCAGGAGCACTGGAATGGGAGATGCCCATGTGACCTTGGGAGATGTTTGGAGTGTTTTTAATAATATCGGAGGATTGAGTAGAATTGAATCTTCCCAAGTAACTTTTTCTTACGACCATAGGTTGAATCTAGAGGAATTGACCACCTTAGCGGCAGCTATTGCCTTTAAAAAAGATAATTCTGCATTTGGATTAGGAGTTTCCAATTTTGGCTCGGATTATTTTTCCCAAAGCCAATTGGGACTTGGGTTTTCCAACCAGCTGGGCATTGCCAGTTTGGGAATTAAAGTCACCTATTTTCAGACAAGCATTGAGGGGTTTGGTACCGGTAGAGCAGCAATAATTGAATTTGGTGGTGTGGCCGAACTCAGCCCTGAATTATTTTTTGGAGCCCATATTTATAATCCCAATAGAGCCAGATACGGGAAAAATTCACCTGACCATCTCCCTACAGTAGTCAAAGCCGGATTATCATATCGAGCATCCGACAGGGTTATGCTCAATATTGAAGCTGAAAAAGATATTTTGTTGGAGCCATTGGTCAAGATTGGACTGGAATATAACATGCTGGAAAAAGTATGGGCAAGAACAGGATTGAACACTTTCGCTCAATCGTTATTCTTTGGAATCGGATTCAAAACAAGAAAAATCCAAATTGATTATGCCATGACCCAGCATCCACAATTGGGGTTTACCCATCACTTTTCATTTAATTATTCTTTTCATGAAAAATGAAAACTGCAATTGTCATGCTCTTTTTTCTATTTTGCCTCCCTCCTTCATTTGGCCAAATAATGAAGAAGGGTGAAATAGACATGGAACAGTTTGTTGAGGAATTATTTTCCATGCAGGGTAATGAAGGGGATTATGATGAGCAGTATGAAAGTTTATTGCAGATCTTGCTAAATCCTATTCATCTTAACAAGACTTCACCTGAAGAACTGAAATCCCTCTATATTCTCAGTCCGGTGCAGATCAATAATTTTTTTGAATATAAAAGGTTGTTCGGAAATTTATTGTCAATCTATGAATTACAGGCAATTCCGGAATTCGATTTAGAAACTATTTATAAACTCCTTCCTTTCGTTACACTTGATGAAAATTTAAAACCCAAATCATCTCTTCTTGAAAAAATTCCGAATGAAAAAGATGCCTATTTTATTTTTAGGCAACAAAGAGTCTGGGAAACCAGGCGGGGGTTCACAGCCCCAGACACCCTGAACGGTAGAATTACCAGTCGCTATTTGGGTGATCCAAACAGCCTCTATGGAAGGTTCAGGATACAACATTCAAAGGATTTCAGTTTGGGATTTACAGTAGACAAAGACCCAGGTGAAGTATTTAAATGGGACAGGAAAACAAATCGATATGGATTCAATTTTTTATCCTATCATTTCACCATGTATAACCGTGGTAAATGGAAAGCTATAAGTATTGGAGATTATCAAATGCAGTTTGGGCAAGGGCTGGTTTTCGGGGCAGGCTTTTCTGCGGGAAAAGGATCGGAAACCATTACCACCATAAGAAGAAGTAATCTTGGTATAAGACCTTATACGGCCGCCCTTGAATCCGGTTTTTTCAGAGGTATTTCAGCCACTTACAAAACCGGCCCTATCCATTTAACTATGATGGCATCGAATGCTCCAAGGGATGGAAACCTCCATATATCCCCTATGGACACCAGTGAAAATCAAACCGAGATTATCACTTCTTTACAGACAAGCGGTCTACACAGAACCCCAACCGAAATCAGTTATAAAAACCGGTTAAGGGAAAAAAACCTTGGGGGTAACCTCCACTTTCAAAGTAGGAAAAAACACTTTCAACTAGGTATTAATTCACTATGGACTCAATTCAGCCAACCATTTTTTAGGACGGAAAGAATTTACAACTCATTTGAATTTTCCGGAAAAAATAACCACATCCATAGCCTTTATTTCGCATATAATTTCCAAAATTACTTCTTCTTTGGAGAAACTGCTATTTCTGCCAGTAGAGGAACCGGTTCAATTTTGGGCATGATGAGCAGTCTTCATCCCAAATTATCACTATCAGTGCTTTGGAGATTTTATGACCGCAATTTCCATACCTTTTATGGAAACTCCTTTTCTGAAAATTCAAGATCCATCAATGAAAACGGGATTTATATTGGCATACATTTCAAACCCAACCAGAAATTCAATTGGTCCTATTATTATGACAGGTTTCATTTTCCCTGGTTGCGCTATAGGGTCTATGCCCCATCTTCAGGTCATGAATGGTTGACAAGATTAAGCTTTAGTCCTTCAAAGAAAACCTTGCTTTTTTTCCAATTGCGGGAAGAATCCAAGGCAAGGAATATTAGTGAATATCAAGGATTCCAATCGTCCTATCTTCTCGACCAGGGATTGAAAAGGAATTTTGTGGTAAATCTTGACCAGAGAGTAGATAAGGTTTGGAGTTTCAAATCCAGGGTTACAGCTAGCAGTTTTCAATTTGGCGGAAAAAAGACCAGGGGTTTTGCCATCAGTCAGGATGTCAACATTGATAAAGAAAAATGGAGGATTTCTTCCAGGTTTGTGTTGTTCGACACCGAGGATTTTGATAACAGGCAATTCATTTATGAAAGAAATGTACTTTGGCTGTTTTCTATTCCCTTTTTAAACGGTCAAGGTCTAAGATATTACTTTTTAGCGCAGTACAAAATCAGTCCAAAGCTCAGTATTTGGGCCCGGTATAGCAGAACTCTTTATACCGACCGGGAATTCATAGGAACCGGGTTGCAGCAAATTAGCGGAAATAGGATAACAGAGAGTGTACTTCAACTTAGGTACCAGTTCAATAGATAAATTCCACAGTCGGTTTATCTTGCTTAGAAGTATTTTAATAAATTCAAGGATTGAAATATATTTAACCATGAATAAAAATCTATACTTAACTACCATCTGGTTTATCTTTTTTCCCTTGTTGCTTTTTGCCCAGGGAATAGACAAAGACAACCTTCAGAAAAAAGAAGGATTTCTGACTATTTATCTGGACGAAGATAAAGGGAAAATCTACCTGGAGATCGATAAACTTGACCATGAATTTCTTTACGTCAATTCCATGCCGGCAGGAGTAGGTTCCAACGATATTGGACTTGATCGGGGACAATTGGGAAGAACAAGAATTGTAGAGTTTAGAAAGGCTGGAAATAAACTTCTTTTGGTACATAAGAATTACGATTTCAGGGCATACAGTGATAACCCGGCCGAGGTTAAATCAGTCAGGGACGCCTTTGCAGAGTCAGTACTGTGGGGATTTGAAATCAGTCAACAGGAAGGTAGCACTTATTTAGTAGATGCTACAACATTTTATCTGCAGGATGCTCACAATGTGGCTGAAAAACTGGGTAGTGCCAGACAGGGAAGCTATAAGACAGATGCCTCAAGATCTGCAATATATTATCCGATGACAAAAAATTTCCCTGAAAATACAGAAGTGGAAGCAGTTATCACTGTAACAGGATCGCCCACTGGAAATTATATCCGATCTGTAACCCCAACCCCCGAGGCTGTTACCGTAAGGCAAAGGCATTCCTTTATCAAATTACCGGAAGCTGGATATCAACCGCGGGCATTTGATCCAAGATCAGGTTATTTTCATATCAGCTATATGGACTTCACCACACCCATAGGAGATCCTATGGAAAAAAAGTTTATCTCTAGGCATAGATTAGAAAAGAAAGACCCTAATGCAGAAATTTCAGAACCGGTAAAACCCATTGTCTATTATCTGGACCGTGGAACTCCTGAACCGGTAAGGTCAGCTCTTTTGGAGGGAGGAAATTGGTGGGCTGCAGCTTTTGAGGCTGCAGGATTCAAAAATGCCTATAGAGTAGAACTTGCTCCGGAAGACATGGATCCTATGGATGTAAGGTTCAATGTAATCCAATGGGTCCACAGATCAACCAGAGGTTGGTCGTATGGCTCATCTGTGAGGGATCCGAGGACCGGAGAAATCATCAAAGGCCACGTTACTTTAGGTTCTCTAAGAGTAAGACAGGATTACCTGATAGCACAAGGACTGCTTCAACCTTTTGAGGAAGGAAAACCCAAAAATCCTGAAATGTTAGAAATGGCATTAGCAAGATTGAGGCAACTTTCTGCCCATGAAATTGGTCATACCATTGGCTTGGCCCATGCCTATGCCTCTTCACCCACTAACAGAGCCTCTGTGATGGATTACCCATACCCTTTAATCACTATGGACAAGGAAGGCAAGATAGACATGTCAAATGCTTATGATGATAAAATCGGGGATTGGGATAAATGGGCCATAAAATATGGATATGCCACGGTTCCAAAAGGGCAAAATGAAAAGGCTTTTCTAAACAAAATATTGGAAGACACCTATGCTGCTGGACATACCTTTATTTCTGACGCGGATTCCAGGCATCCTAGCGGTAGCCATGGTACAGCCCACCTTTGGGATAATGGTGAATCCGCCAGTGAGGAACTCATGAGAATGATGGAGATAAGAGCTAAAAAACTCCAATCTTTTGGCTTAAATAGCATTGAGGTCAACCAACCTGAAGCATTAATGGAAGAAGCTTTGGCACCTCTTTATCTGATGCATCGCTACCAGGTGGAAGCTACTTCCAAATTGATCGGTGGTTTGGATTATACCTACAAAATCAAAGGAGATAACCAAAGAACACAAAGCAGGTTAGATGCTGCAAAGCAGAATAAAGCTCTGGAAGCTTTGATTTTCACTATCCAGCCTGCACAGCTTGTTCTACCTGAATTCCTCATCAACAATCTCCCCCCTAGACCTATGGGATACAACAGGACAAGAGAAACATTTCCCTCAAGAAACGGATTGAATTTTGATCCTTTGGCACCGGCTGAAAATGTAGTGGATATGACCTTCAGCTTCCTGTTTGATGCAGGTAGGGCCAACCGACTGCACCAACAGAAATTATTTGATTCTACACTTCCTTCTTTTTCTGAAGCGTTGACCAAAGTCTCCAATTCAGTTTTTACCCAGGCCAATGAGTCAAATTACGAAAAAGAAATCAGGATGATGACCCAAAACAAACTGGTAGATCAACTCATTGCCCTTTCCAAAAATCCACAGGCAACGGCTCCGGTTAGGGCAATTTGCAGGAAACAACTGAAAGACTTTACCACTAAACCTTTAAGTGGGAATACCGGCATACAGTCCTCTGATTTTAAATCTTATATCAATGAAAAAATATCAGCCTACCTGGAATTACCGGAAGAACTGAGCAGCCCATCCCCAATTGCTGTTCCAGATGGAGCTCCCATAGGAAGTGAGGATTTGTCCTGTGATTTTGATTATTAAGCAAGGCTCCCATTCCATCATTTTTGTTTAATAAAAAGTGGTGGAATGGGAGGTTTAAGTAAAAGGCTATTTGGGAAAGGTTTTTGATCCAGCACATTTTTTGGAACAATATTTTACATTTTCCCAATTCTTTTCCCATTTCTTCCTCCAAGTAAATAGTCTATGACAAACCGGACAAACTTTGGTTGGTAAGAACTCTTTTTTCATCAAGTCAATGTTCCCCTTACGAATCTGTAAGTTACCGGAATGATAATCCATTGGTTGGCAGCATAATCATACATTCTTTGGGAATAGGTAATATCCAATGTCAATTGGTCTACCAAAACAATATTTTGAAATTCGGCATTTTCCAGAACAGAAGGAATTTGTTCCCTACTAACGAATTCATCTTTAAGCTGGTCAAAAGTGACAAAAAGCCTTATTGGAGTAGGTAAAAATCTGATTATGGGAATTCCCTCAAATTCCGTTAGTACATTTGCTTCCATAATAGAAAAGTTCATTTCTTCAGTATTTTCATTTGTAAAAGACAAGCGGTTATTCAATTCACCCTGAACTTCCTCTATTTCCAACAACAAATTAGGAGTGGACTGTCCATTATTGTTGAAATCCATAGCTATTCCTGCTGTAATAGCCTGCAAATTATAATTACCATAAAAATATTTTAAAGGTGGAATGGGGTCTGGATCTTCAGAACATCCCGAATAAAAAACGATCACAAATAAGACCGGGAATTTTACCAATAATTTTTTCATCACTCACTCTATTTTCTCAAATTACAATATATCCATTTGATCAAGCAAAACAAATACTTCTGCCCTTATGACTTTCCAAATCAGGAAAATGTTAAATCAACTTTTTGTTTTCTCTATGTCGGTTTTTGTCCCGGATATTTTTTTTCTCAAAATTTTTCTGAAGTGCTTCAGTAAGATCAACCCCGGTTTGGTTTGCCAGGCAAATCAATACCCAAAGTACATCAGCCATTTCATCTGCCATGTCTTTATCCTTGTCGGAGTCTTTGAAAGATTGTTCTCCATATTTTCTGGCCATTATCCTGGCCAATTCCCCCACTTCTTCCATCAAAATGGCAGTATTGGTGAGTTCATTGAAATATCGGACTCCTACGGTTTTGATCCAATCATCAACAAGCTCTTGCGCTTCTGCTATAGAAATTTCTTTTTTCATTAGACAAATCCTTCACCCTTTTCTTTTGCATCCTGGACGAAAGCTCTAAATTTTTTTTCAGAATCCAACTTGCAGATCAATAATACATTTTCACTTTCATTAATCAGGTAATTATCCAGGCCTTGTATGACAACCAATTTATCATGACCCACTTTAACATAACAATTTTCAGTTTCATATAAAATAGCATTGGCATCAATAACATTATTAAAACCATCCTTTGGCTTATTGTCATATAAACTAAGCCAAGAACTCAAATCAGACCAACCAAAATCTCCCATAACCATAAATACTTCATTTGATTTTTCCAAAATGCCGTGATCTATGGAAATGTTCTTTACTAAAGAATAAGCTTTTTGGGTAAATGCCTCTTCCTGGCTTTTGTTGTAATAAGCATTCCCTTCTTCAAACACCTCTGCAACATCGGGCATATATTTTTCGAATGCATGGATAATACTTCCAACTTTCCATAGCAAAATCCCTGAATTCCAAACAAAATCACCGCTATCCAAGAACATTTTGGCCAATTTACTACTAGGTTTTTCTGTAAAGGTCTTTACTTTTTTTACAGGATTCCCCGGATCCGAAATAAACTGTATATAACCATAACCCGTTTCGGGTCGATTGGGTTTTATCCCTATTGCAATCAACTTGTTCCCTTCCTCACAGGCGTCTAAGGCAATTTGGATTTTTTCTCTGAATTTTTCTTCCTGCACAATCAGGTGGTCTGAAGGTGTAACAATGATTTTTCCATCCGGATCTGATTGGGCTATTTTATAACAGGCATAGGCAACACAGGTTGCTGTATTCCTCCTCAAAGGCTCTGTGAGAATTTGGTTTTCAGGTATTTCAGGTAATTGGTCTTTCACCAAATCAAAGTAATTTTTGTTGGTAACCACATAAAAATGCTGACTGTCTGAGAATTTCACAAACCTGTCATAGGTCATTTGCAACATGGTTCTTCCGGTTCCCAAGATATCCAAAAACTGTTTTGGCCTGTTATTTCTGCTATAGGGCCAAAAACGGGAGCCAATCCCCCCTGCCATGATAACTATATAAGGTTTATCCTTCATTAACACTAAAATATTTCACCCGCTTTCAATAATGCCTGAATATGAAAAAAACCAATGATATTATCATCATTCGGATTCTACCGATTGTGTAATTTATCCAATCCCCTAATTCTACTCTATAATATTTGATCAAATGGGAAATACTTTTAACCGCTATTTCAATTTTGTTAAAAATTAAGAATTTCAATCGAATTAATTTAGAAAAATATTATTTAATTTATTGTTAATGAACATTTTACTATCTTTTCCTTTTCAAAAACCCGAAAAAGAAAAAAAGAATTGAATACTCATCTGCTTTGATTTTTTTATTCTCTAACCCGAAGCTTTTTGGCCAATTTTTTTAGTACATGTTTTAATATTTTTTGTTAACTTCAAAAATACCTTTGGTAATCACTAAATTTGTGTAAAGGTAGCTTAGAAATACCTCTTGCTTATTAGAAACCCAGAAGGAGCAACTTCAAAATTTAAATTTGCTGTGGATCAAATCGTAAAAGAAAACTTAAAAAAAATATTTGGTTTTAGCCAGTTCAGAGGAAACCAAGAACCAATTGTAGATAATATTCTTAAAGGTAATAATACATTCGTGATCATGCCTACCGGGGCCGGAAAATCACTTTGTTATCAACTTCCGGCTGTCATCAAGGATGGGACAGCCATAGTTATTTCCCCTTTAATAGCCCTGATGAAAAACCAAGTGGATCAATTGAATGCCTTTGGAATAAATGCGCATTTTTTAAATTCCACCCTGAACAAATCTGAAACCAATAAGGTAAAAAAGGAAGTACTTTCAGGAAAGACGAAATTACTGTATGTGGCTCCTGAATCATTGACCAAAGAGGAAAATATTCTTTTCCTTAAAGACGCAAACTTGAGTTTTGTGGCAATTGATGAGGCCCATTGTATCTCTGAATGGGGACACGATTTTAGGCCAGAATACAGAAAAATAAAATCGATCATAGCACAAATTGGTCCTGATCTCCCTGTAATTGCCCTCACAGCAACTGCCACACCCAAAGTTCAGCAAGACATACAACGAAATCTTCAAATGGAAGAAGCTGATCTTTATAAGTCTTCCTTCAATAGGACGAATCTTTACTATGAAGTAAGACCAAAAATTAAAAACGAAACAAAAAAACAGATTATCAAATACATTAAATCCCATAAAGGGAAGTCAGGAATAATCTATTGTTTAAGCAGGAAAAAAGTTGAGGAGATTGCAGATTTACTGAAAGTAAACGGTATTAAAGCAGCTCCTTATCATGCAGGACTTGATCAAAGTGTCCGGGTGAAAAACCAGGATGATTTCCTGAATGAAGAAGTAGATGTGATTGTGGCCACAATTGCATTTGGAATGGGTATCGATAAGCCTGATGTCCGTTATGTGATCCATTACGATGTACCAAAGTCCCTGGAAGGCTATTATCAGGAAACCGGCCGTGCAGGTAGAGATGGACTTGAGGGACATTGCCTGATGTTTTACAGGTATGACGATATCATCAAATTAGAAAAGTTCAATAAAGACAAGCCGGTCACTGAAAGAGAAAATTCCAAAATTCTTCTTCAGGAAATGGCCGCTTATTCAGAAAGCTCAGTGTGCCGCAGGAAATTTCTACTTCATTATTTTGGTGAAATGATGGAACAGGATTGTGGATTTTGTGATAACTGTAAGAAACCAAAAGAGAAATTTGAAGGAATGGATTATTTGACTGCAGCAATTGAGGCAGTCAAGGAAACCAATAACAGGTTTAATATGGATCAC
Organism: Shivajiella indica; assembly: GCF_042683085.1. Classification (NCBI taxonomy): domain Bacteria; kingdom Pseudomonadati; phylum Bacteroidota; class Cytophagia; order Cytophagales; family Cyclobacteriaceae; genus Shivajiella; species Shivajiella indica. Next base: position 111,141 of record NZ_JBHUIV010000025.1, read on the forward strand.
ATTGTAAATGTGATCAGAGGAGAGAGCAATGATTATATCACCAGCTACAAACACGACAAACTGGATGTTTTTGGCAGGGGAAAAGAAGATGATGAAAGGCTATGGAGAACAGTCATCAGGCAGGCCATGATCGGAGGGTTTCTTGAAAAAGACATTGAGAATTATGGGGTAATAAAAATCACGCCAAAAGGTGAAAAATTCCTTGAAGCCCCATATTCAGTCACATTTTGTAAGGACCACAACTTTGAGGAGATGGTGGAAAATGAAACACCTGAAGAAACTCCTTCAGCCGGTGGTGTTGCCTACGATGAAAAATTATTTGAACTTTTAAAAGCTGAAAGAAAAAAAGTTGCAAAAGCAAAAGGACTGCCTCCCTATGTGATTTTCCAAGATCCATCTCTTGAAGAAATGGCAACAGTATATCCCACTACCAGGGAAGAATTGGCCCAGATCAATGGTGTGGGAATGGGAAAAGTGGTTAAATTTGGAGCATCCTTCCTCAAACTGATTGAAAACTATGTGGAGGAGAATGATATTATCACGGCTTCTGATGTAGTGGTCAAAACATCAGGAACCCGATCAAAAGTCAAGATTTCCATAATTCAGCAGGTGGACAGAAAAATTGATCTGGATGAAATTGCAGAAAACCTGAATTTGACAATGGAAGAACTACTTCAGGAAATTGAGCAGATCATTTACAGTGGGACCAAATTGAACATCAATTATTATATTGAAAACATCATGGATGAGGAAAGAGAGGAAATACTCCATGATTATTTCATGACTGCTGAGTCTGACAATATCAGGGTCGCACTTCAGGAGTTGGAGGATGAGGATTTTGCGGAAGAAGAAATCCGTGTTTACCGAATTAAGTTCATTTCGGAACACGCTAACTAAAAAAAGAAATTAATAAATGAACATATTATTATTGGGCAGCGGAGGCCGAGAACATGCCTTTGCCTGGAAAATTATAAATAGTAAAAATTGTACAAAACTTTTTGTTGCCCCGGGAAATGCAGGCACTGCACAGATAGCTGAAAATGTCAATATTTCTGCTACTGATTTTGATGGAATTGCCGGATTTGTTGAAGAAAAGAAAATAGACTTGGTTGTAGTCGGGCCGGAGGAACCTTTGGTGAAAGGAATTGTGGATTTTTTTCAAAACCATAAAACCGTTGGCCATATCCCGGTTATCGGACCTAGCAAACTAGGTGCGCAATTGGAAGGTTCAAAAGATTTTTCCAAACAATTCATGGAAAGGCATGGGATTCCCACTGCAGCATCCAGAACCTTTTCCAAATCCAATATCGATGAAGGCCTTGAATATATTAAGCTGCAAGATCTCCCTATTGTCTTAAAAGCAGATGGATTGGCTGCAGGTAAAGGTGTTTTGATTTGCCAAAGTCATGAGGAAGCATCCCAGCTATTGAAAGAAATGCTTTTGGAGGCAAAATTTGGACAGGCCTCTGAAAAAGTTGTCATCGAGCAATTTTTGGATGGTATTGAATTATCGGTATTTGTTGCTACTGATGGAAAAAGTTACAAGATCTTACCTGAAGCCAAAGACTATAAAAGAATTGGAGAAAAGGACACAGGTCTCAACACAGGGGGAATGGGAGCTGTTAGCCCTGTTCCTTTTGCGGATAAAATATTTCTGGATAAAGTGGAAAGACGGATTGTTCTACCCACGATTAAGGGACTGGAAGAAGAGCAGATTAAATATACTGGGTTCTTGTTTATCGGTCTGATGAATGTCAATGGTGACCCCTATGTGATTGAATACAATGTTAGAATGGGGGATCCTGAAACCCAGGCCGTCCTTCCGAGAATCAAAAGCGATTTTCTGGATTTATTATATGCCATGGGAACCTTAAACTTGGAAAATCATCCTTTCGATCTCCATACATTTACCACAACCACAGTAGTAATGGTAGCAGGTGGTTATCCAGGAGATTATGAAAAAGGAAATAAAATACACGGACTGAATGTAGATAATAATAAAGCCATTGTCTTTCATGCTGGGACAAAATCGGATTCCTCTGGCGAAATAGTAACAAATGGAGGCAGAGTGATTGCCATCACAGGTATTGGTGAATCTGTGGAAGATGCTTTAAAAAATGCCTATGAGGTAGTTTCCAAAATTCACTGGAAGAATTCCTATTTTAGAAAAGACATAGGTCAGGATATTTTAAAATTAATTAAATAAACCCATTTCAACGAGGAGCCTAAATCTCCCTAGGTATATAAAAATATGGCAGGATGTAATAGCTGCTCTACCACAACAGGAACCACCGGAGGATGCCAGAATAACGGCACATGTGGTACGAGCGATTGTAATAAAATGAACGCTTTTGATTGGTTGTCCCATATGGGAATTCCAACCATTGATAAATTTGATATAGTAGAAGTAAAATTCAAGGGCGGGAGAAAAGAATATTTTAGAAATGTAGACCATCTTTCCCTCACCACAGGTGACCCGGTGGTGGTAGATGTTCCCAACGGACATCACATTGGATATGTATCCCTACAGGGAGAATTAGTCCGCTTGCAAATGCAAAAAAGAAAAATCAAGGATGATGACAATATCCTGAGAATTTATAGAATTGCCACGCAAAAGGATATTGAGAAATGGGAGGATGCCAAAAACAGAGAAGTTCCCACTATTTACAGGACCAAACAAATTATAGATGAGTTAAAGTTGGATATGAAATTATCCGATGTTGAATTCCAGGCTGATAATTCCAAAGCTACCTTTTATTACTCAGCAGATGATAGGGTTGATTTCAGAGAATTGATCAAACTCCTCGCTTCGGAATTTAAAATCAGAGTGGAGATGAGGCAAATAAGTCTTAGACAAGAAGCAGGTAGAATTGGGGGAATCGGTATATGCGGAAGGGAGCTTTGCTGCTCAACCTGGATCCATGATTTCAAAAGTGTGTCTACTTCTGCTGCGAGATACCAAAACCTATCTTTAAACCCAAGTAAACTTTCTGGTCAGTGCGGTAGATTAAAATGTTGTCTTAACTATGAGTTGGACACCTATATGGCTGCCTTAGAAAATGTACCTTCTGTGGATAAACCATTGCAGACGGAAAGTGGACCGGCAAAACTTCAAAAGACGGATATCTTCAGGAAATTAATGTGGTTCAGCTACAACAACGATAACAATTGGCATTCAACAACATGTGAAAGGGTAAGAGAGATTCAGGAAATGAACGAAAAAGGAATCATTCCTTTTGACCTGCATAACAATAAAGCAAAAGGCATTGATGATGAAGTCCTTAAATCGACCCTTGAGCTTGAAAGATTGGATAAGAAATTCAGTACCAAAAAGAAGAAAAAAAGAAAAAATAAAAATACGACGGCTCAAGCTGAATCAGAACAAAAAGCATTTAAGAAACCCGAAAGTAGTAATATCCAAAAAATTGAAGAATCCCAAACTAAGGGCGAAAATGAAAAATCCAAAAATAGGAGAAACAGAAACGGAAGAAAAAATTTTGATGAAAAAAATAAAACCAATCCTCAAGCAAAAGAGGAAAATTCGAATTTTGTAAAAAGAGAAAACCAACAACAGGCAAAAGGAGATACTGAAAACAGGCCAAAAAATAAAGGAAAAAAGAGGTTTCCACCCAGAAACCGTGGAGATCAAAATAAAGGAGAGTAAAATGGGAAGACAACATTTTTATCTACTGATCGGATTGATCCTGTTGTTTATGAGCTGTAATCAAAATAGGGTTTATGAGGATTACCAAGGAATGGAAACCCAATCCTGGAATATTGACGACACAGTTTCTTTTAAAATAAACCAAGGTCTAAACTTTGATAAAACGGTTTTTATTTTCAAATACAATAATGAATATGAATACAGAAATTTATATATACGATATATTTTAGAAGATTCGCTGGGAGTTGAAATAGAATCCAGACTAATCAATGTACCCCTTTTTGAAAGTACGACTGGAAAACCATTAGGAAAAGGTTATGGAAATACATTTTCCTTTTTTGACACATTGCCGATTAATAATGAAATTGGTTTTCATCAAATTCACTTTATTCAGTACATGAGGGTAGATAATTTGAAGGGAATTGAGGCAATTGGGCTTAAATTAATCAAAAACTAATTCCCAATATCATCGAGCGCTCTTCCCATCCAATACTGCCTGCTAAAATAAAATTGAAAAGGCCAGTTTTTTTCTTTCAGATGAATGGGGAGGTAGGCAAAAGCTTCTTTTGCCCCATCTGACATATAAAACCTTTTATCGTCAGTTAATATCGCTTTAAGAAAAAATCCTTTTTTCTTTTCTGCCAGGTCCATGCAACTCGAATCCTGAAATTTTTCGAATTCATGAGATGTCTTTTCCTTCAAAAGGATATTGTTCAAAAACCAAGACCATTCATAACCTGGTATTTTTCTTTCCAAAACATCCAAAGGTTTACCCTCGACCAGATTTTCCACAAAGGCGATATAGTCTCTCAACATCCTAACACCTTCATTTCGAAGCTGATCAGTTTTGAAATCTCTTGAATTCAAACTGGTAATAAGCGTAATGGTCTTTTTGGCTCGGGTAACCGCAACATTTAATCTGTTAATTCCACCATTTTTTGATAACAATCCAAAATTTGCAATCAATTTCCCCACTTTGTTTTTGGCATAACCTATTGAAAAGATTACCCTATCAAACTCATCTCCCTGAACATTTTCAATATTCTTTACAGCAACAGATTTCAAATTGACCTGATGGTCATTTTCAATCATTTCCCGGATTAATTCCATTTGGAAATAGTTAAAGGTAATTACTCCTATACTATCGTCCGGGAACTTCTCTTGGATTTTTATTATTTCCTCCACCACTTTCTCGGCCTCTGCCCTATTCATATGCTTTTCCCAAATACCATTCACTTTTATCAGAAAAAAGGGATTCACTTTATTGTTTTCCAAATGCATATCCGGCAACATACTCAACCTATTTTCATAAAAATGTTGATTTGAAAACTGAATCAAGGCCAATTGAGAGCTTCTATAATGACCCTCAAGCCAGAATTTTTGAAAAAATTTTGAAACAAAATCCAGCAAAGAATCTGTTTCTGTTTCAATCCCCTCCTCTTCCAAATCCAGACGAACCTGATAAAGGTCAAACGGCTGCAATTGTTGGGAATCACCTGCCACTACTACTTGTTTTCCTCTTAACATGGCAGGGAACCCCCTTTCCACATAACATTGAGAGGATTCATCGAAAATAACCAAATCAAAGGATTGCTTCAGCGGAAATAAAGCGGAGACAGTTTCCGGTGACGCCAGCCAACAAGGAACGAGCTTGAAAACTTCATGTTCAAACTCCTCTACAATTTTTTTGATACTCCATAATCTTCTTTGTTTATTGACTTGATGGGACAGCTCTCTATAGGTCAACATATTTCCCAATCTATTGTATTCAATATTTCTGAGCGCAATTTCCCTAACCCTTAGTTCTGAAATAAATTTCGACAATTTCATTTTCTCCTGAATGTTGCGCATCAGTTCACTTTGATAATTTAAAGCTTTCGGGGTACTGATTTCCTTTAGTATGGGATATTTTGTTTCAATATGTTCGATCCACGCAAATTTTAACCCTGTCAAAAATTGCTCTTGGATTTGCTCAAAGGGAACTGTTGCATTTTGATCAAAGAGCTTTTCCATAAGATCTCTATCCTCTAAAGAAAGCCTGTTTCTCAAAGTATCAAATGCCACAAGATCATCAAAAACAAATGGAATCTGAACTTTTATTTCATTGATTTCATTTGAAGTACACTTCATGAACAAATGTTGGATCTGAACTTTGGACAGATAAAGAGTCCATTTGGGCATCAACTCATCCAATTTTCTGATCTCTTGACTAAAAAATTCAACAATATCAAGCAAATTGTTCTTTTCCTTGGACTGCTCCAACAAAAAATCGCCCAGCACACCCCATTCATGAATGATCAATTTAGACTTTATGGCGTCCAAATGGGATTTGGCAAAATGGTTAAAATGAGTGAAATCAAAGGGTTTTGGAGGAAGATGAAGCCATTCCTTTGCAGAAAGCAAGGAATATTGATGATTCATATTCAACCTGTTATCCAGTTTCTGAATTAAAATCTTATTCCCATACTCATCCAAAGGGAGGCTGTTTTTGTCCAATGCCTCAAAAACCTGTTCAAATTTTTTCCTCTTGATCGGCCATGTCAATTTATCCCAAATTCCCTTTCCCCGATTTTGAAAAGCCAATGCTTTAGATAATAGTGGTTCTACTTCCGAATCTTGGGAAAACCATTCCACACCCTCCTCTGACAAAAGCCCTTTAACGGTTTCCATTTTTTGCTCCAACCACAACAGGTCGATTTTTCCTGCTTCCACCTCCCTTATATTCCCAAATATTTCTCTTGTTTCCTCTTTAAGTAAAAAGTGGTATAAGTGCTCTAATTTTTCCTTTTGTTCAAAAAGAATAAATAAGAATGAGCTGTCAAAACCAGCATTCTCTTTAAAACGTAATTCAATTTTTTGTTTGGAATTGTTGATTTCGTCCAAAATCCCCTGAATCCTTTTTGGAACGGAAGGTCCAAAAGAACTGAAATTAATTCTGTGGAGCCAAAATGATTCAGTTTTTTGAAATTTTTTATAATAGTAACTGTACTCTTTTAGGTCGTTCAAAAATCTCTCCACATCGGAAAAAGTGATTTTTTTATAATGTTGGGTCAGGTCAAAAAACTCATCTGACATTTTTGAACTTAGATAAAGTTCTTTTACAGGTACATCGCACTCCTCTGTATTAAATAAGGCTTTTTTATAATCATTAAAAAATTCCGCATGACTTTCTATTGCCCTGGAAACCTGCGAAAATTGCCGTTCAAGTTGGATAGTATCAATTGACCGGTTTAGGTCTTTGAAATTATCCAGGGACAAGATCTGATCATGTATTTTTTTGAAAAGATTTTTCTTATCTGCCCTGAAATCATGGACCAAGGCAGCGAAGGGACCAAAACCCTGTTCATCCAATCTTTTGAAAACCACATCCAAAGCAGCTCTTTTTTGGGAGACTACCAAGACTCTTTTTCCTCTGGAAATAAAATCCAAGGCAAGGTTACAGATCAGTTGGGATTTGCCGGTACCCGGAGGACCTTCCACAACAGCAGATTTTCCCGCTCTGACTGCCTTTAAGACTTGTTCTTGGGAAGCATCTAAAGGAAATGAAGTGTATAATTGGTCCTCTCTTACAATTTGGTATAAATCTTCCCCAGAATTAAAATAATTAAAAAAAAGAGATTCAAGGTCTTCATATTCGCCGTTTTCAATTAATTCTTCATAATCCTGGATCAAGAAACTTGTTTTTTGAGAGAACTGGCCCAAAACAGCATAAGATTTCAATTCAAGTTTTCCTGTTTTGAATGAATTTTCATCTAAGGATTTGGAGGAATCCGGGAAATTTTTTACTGTATTTTCATAAAGTTCAGCAGTAAAATTTACAGAAAATTCTTTTTTCAAATATTGATACAGATCATTTCTGAAACCAATAGAATCCTTGGAAAAGTCTTCCATGGGATTTTCATCATTTACACCTGGCAATTTTAGGCCATATGCTTGTGCATATGCCAATAAAAAAGTTTTGTTGAAAAAAGGCTGATCCCCAACATTTTTAACCAATTGCCAATGGTTTTTTTCTTTTTCCAATTCTACCGGAAAAAAGACCAAAGGACACCTGACTACCTGGCCGTTCAATAATTTACCCTCCACAAAAGGCCATGCTACATAGAGGTTTTTTTCACCTGTTTCAGATTCTGCTGTTTGGACAAAACCCTGCAATCTTCTTAATCTTTGAGATAGAAGGTTTATACTTTCATTTCTGGCATCTGCATAATCTATTAAGGGAAAATGCCTTTTTCTACTAAGAAGATTTTCTATATATTCAAAAGTAGGATGGTGGTTAAGAAAATTCAGATCATTTAAATCCACCATCTGAGAGGAAATCAACCGGGGTAAGTACAAAGACCTGTTCCTACTGGAAAGGTCAATTAGGCGGTTGAGGTAAATCTGAAAAATTTCCTTTGACATAGAATTTATTTAAATGGAGAATCTTTCTCTTTGGCCATATGGTTATAAACGATTCCATCCATCAATCCAGGTATCCATTTGTTTAAAAATACAGCTAATTTCCCTTCTCTTGTCAAAACCAAATCCCTTTTTCTTTTAATTGTTGCACGGAGTATGGCCTCAGCCACCTCAAGAGCAGTCATCATTTTACCCTCCTCTCTCGGTGATTCCCCTTGAACAGATCCATCCGCGGTAAGGGCATTGTTTCGAATATTGGAAGCAGTGAAACCTGGACAGGCTACTAGGATATGCACGCCACGTTTCATCACTTCAGTGCGTAAGGATTCGAAAAATCCGTTCATGGCATATTTGCTTGCGGTGTAAGCCGTTCTTGCAGGTGTTCCCCTATAGCCGTTAATAGAAGAAACACCAATAATTGAACCCTTATTTTTCAGAATTTCCGGAAGACAATATTTGGTTGCATATACTGTACCCCAGAAATTGGTTTCCATGACCTTATGAAAAACAGAAAGGTCCATTTCTTCGAAAAGTGCTCTCATTGAAATACCGGCATTATTGATCAGAATATCAATTTTCCCAAAACAATTCAATGTCTCATCAACAACCTTTCTATTATCTTCTTCTGATCCGGCATTTGCTACCACTCCAAGAGCCTCAATTCCGGATTGATGGAGCAACTGGAGCGTATTTTCAATTTTTTCCTGTGATCTACCCGTAATTACAATCTTAGCACCGGCTTTACCGAACACCAAAGCACAGGCCTCTCCGATCCCGGAAGTAGCTCCGGTTACAATCACCACTTTATCCTTTAATTTCATGAAATTTTATTTGAGATCTAAAGATAAAAATATGCTTGGGATGAAAGAAAAAAATCCTGTTTAGTTCAACATTGTAAGTTCATCTGATGATGAGGAATGATATTTTATTGAACATCTTTTGTATAGTCTTCAAAACCTAAAGTCCTTTTTTTCCTTATTTTTGCGCCCATGTCAAGGAAGATGAAAAATAAGGTTATTCCTAACCTGAGAATAGAAAGGATAGCTGCTGAAGGGAAATGTGTAGCGCATTATGAGGGGAAAGTTGTTTTTGTACAAAATGTGGCCCCTGGAGACCTTGTGGATGTAAGGGTTACCAAGGGGAAAAGTTCTTTTATGGAGGCTGAGGCCATAAATTTCCATGAATTCTCCAAAGACAGGATTGAACCATTTTGTTCCCATTTCGGCACCTGCGGAGGCTGTAAATGGCAACATATCAACTATGACCTACAAAAACAATATAAAAGACAGCAAGTAGTCGATCAATTTACAAGAATTGCCAAGGTAGAAATACCGGATGTGCTTCCGATTATTGGATCTGAAAAGACCCAATATTACCGCAACAAACTGGATTTCACTTTTTCCAATAACAGGTGGTTGACCAGAGAAGAAATCAATTCCGGTGAACAATTCGAGAGAAATGCCTTAGGGTTTCATATCCCTAAAATGTTTGACAAAATCATTGATATACAGCATTGCTATTTACAGGGTAACCTTTCTAATGATGTCCGCAACGAATTGAGAGAATTTGCTCTCAAGGAAGGTTTAACTTTCTTCGACCTCAGGAATCAGGCAGGTCTTCTAAGAAACCTTATTATCAGAACCACAAGTACCGGAGAGTCTATGGTAATTGTTCAGTTTGGAGAAGATAATTCTTTGGATATTGAAAAAGTAATGACCTTCTTAAATTCAAAATTCCCTCAGATAACTGCCCTCCTTTATATAGTAAATTTGAAAAAAAATGAAACCTTTCATGACCTTGATGTAATTACCTACAAAGGAAAGGATTACATAGAAGAAGAAATGGAAGGCCTGAGATTCCGCATAGGTCCTAAATCCTTTTATCAGACCAATTCTGAACAAGCATATGAATTGTACAAAATAGCAAGAGAATTTGCAGACCTTCAGGGAAATGAGGTGGTCTATGATTTATATACCGGAACCGGGACCATTGCCAATTTTGTTGCTAAAAATGCAAAGCAGGTAATAGGCATAGAATATGTTGAGGCTGCCATTGAAGATGCGAAATTGAATTCTTCAATCAATGGGATAAAAAACACCATATTCTATGCCGGAGATATGAAGGATCTTCTCAATGATGCCTTTATGGAAAGCCACGAAAAGCCTGAAGTGATCATCACTGATCCTCCAAGGGCTGGAATGCATGAGGATGTGGTCAGAATGTTGTTAAAATTAAAGGCTCCGAAAATTGTCTATGTAAGTTGTAATCCGGCTACCCAGGCAAGAGATGTGGCACTTTTGTCCGAACTATACATGGTGGTTAAAGTGCAACCTGTCGACATGTTCCCCCAGACTTATCATGTAGAAAATATTGTGCTTTTAACCTTAAAGAAATGATATCAGATTTCAATGACCCCGAATTAAACGGGAAATATTTAGGTACTATCACTAAAGATTTTATAAAAATCTCTGAAATTCTAAAAGAAGCTTCTTATCAAGTAAGGAGCAGAAAATTTTCAGAATACCCCATATTTCCCATCTCCAAAAAAGACCAACCAATTGGCCAATTACTTTTAGGTAAAGATGAAAAAAAATTGGATTGGAATTACTACATTACTTATCTGGATGAATTTTTACAAAGAAAACTAATTGCCGAAGAATTGCTAAATGATTTTATTGCAGCATACAAAGATCCTGATGAATTCTGCTGCTTATTTGTAATAGATGGAGAATTTACCAGCTTTGTTTATGTTCCTTATCCGGAGGATTGAATTTTTTTTCTGTAAATAGAAAAGTTTTTTTAATTGTATAATTAACAATTATTCTCTAAATTGATCGGGAAATTTGTTAATTAAAAAAATGGGAAAAGCCAATATTACCGACATTCCTTGTTTAGTTCTCCGGCTAAGTGATGGTGATGAAAAGGCCTTTTCTGAACTTTATGATTTTTTTAAACCAAAGATTTTTTTTACTGCAAAAAAAATGTGCCTGTGTTCAGAAGATGCAGAAGAAATTGTCCAGGAAGTATTTATGATCATATGGAAAACAAGAAAAAATTTAAATCATGAGTTATCTTTCAATGCATATTTACTCAGTATATTAAAATCTTTAATCATCAAAAAATCTAAAAAAGAAGCAAGGAAAATAGCCTATGAAGTTTATGCAATTTCCCATATGGAGAAAGCTGCCAATGAAACCGAGAGCCAGGTATATTTTAGAGAACTTGAAAAAATTTCCTATTCAGAAATTGAAAAACTCCCAAAGACCCAAAAGGAAATTTTTAAATTAAAAAATGTAGAAAATCTTTGTGCCAATGAAATTGCCGAAAAAATGGGCATCTCCAAAAGAACCGTGGAGAGTCATATTTATGTTGCTACAAAGACAATTAAACATGTCCTGCAAAATAAGTATGATATCTCCATAAAATCTTTGGCATTTTTCCTTTTTTGCCTATTATATTAACAAGCAACCTTACCCATTCATCTCAATATTTTTCCATTTTTATAAAAATGTAATTTTTTTTTCTGTTTAAACTAAGTAAATTCTAGTCGAGAAAGCTATATGACATAAACAGGGGATTAATGTCTTATAGCAAAAAAAATATTGAAGATTTTTTTAATGGCAGGCTCTCAAAAAGAGAGGCTGAAGAATTCATGGTTTGGATAAATTCTCCAAAAGGTCAGAAAGAATACGAAGCTATAATTGAAGAAGTATGGAAAGTTGAGAACCAAACAATGCAAGCAGATCCAGAAAAAAACATAGTTCAAAAGGAATTAAAGTTAAAGGGTGTTGCCAAATCCAAATCTTTATACCAAACCAAAAAGTCTATTCATTTGGGAATATGGTTTGGAATTGCTGCTTCTTTGCTATTGATTTTTACCCTGAGATTTATTTTTTACACGCCTATCCTTATCGAAAATGAAAAAGCAACCCCTATTGAAGAAGAAACTTTTGGTATAGTAAAATCAACGCCAAAAGGAAATAAAAAAATAATTAGTCTACCTGATGGTTCTTCAGTTGTTTTGAATTCAGATAGTAAATTAACCTTCAGTAGTGATTTCATTCATAATAGGATTGTCAGGTTGGAGGGAGAAGGTTTCTTCGATGTGATAAAAGATGAATCCCATCCATTTACAGTAATTACAGGAAATATCTCCACAACAGCATTAGGTACAAGTTTCAATATACGTTCCTATGAGGAAAGCTCAGGCATCCAAGTCAGCCTTGCTTCTGGGAAAGTAAGAGTAGAGAATACAAAAAATAAAAATCTAATCGAAATCAATCCTGGAGAAGCCGTTGATTATTCCCCTCAAAGTGAGACCCTACATAAAAAGCAAATAGACATTTCCAAAATACTCAATTGGAAAGAAGGAATTCTCCATTTTGACAAAGTCCCTTTCTATCAAGTAGTTTTAGAATTGGAGAGATGGTATGGGGTAAATATCAGTATAGCAGGAACAAATAAAATTCCTGATTACAAATGTACAGGAACTTTCAAACAACACGAATACCTCAGCAATGTTCTGAAAGTCCTTAGCTATTCCTTGGACTTTGAATATCAAATCAAAGAAGATAATGTAGAACTCAAATTTAATTAAACCTGCCTATGAAACATCAAACCTTCAAAATCCAGCTTCTCCAAGAGAGCAGCATTTTAAGAAAAAATCATCTTCTGAAGATGTTATGTAATTCAAGTACCATAATAAATTGATTGACACTAATACAACCCAAAATATGTCGAAATCATTACAAAAAAGAAAAATTATGGTCTTCAAAAGCGCACTGTTCAGTGTATTCTTTTTGACCATATCAACTATTGCAGTCTATGCAAAAAGCAATTTGGACCAGATCAAGAGTATTGATGAAGTTTACATCAATCTCGATGTCAGGGAGGGTAATTTAGAGGAAATTCTGAATGCCATAGAGAATAAAACAGATTATAGTTTTTTTTACACAGAGAAAAACTTAAAGGATAAGTCAAAAATTGAACTTAGCAATTCCAGTGGAACCGTTGCTGAGGTTTTACATGAAGTAGCCAATAAAAAGAAGCTTCATTTCAAACAGGTCAATAATATTATCAGTGTAAAGTCAGTAAATGCTGATGATAAAGTAAATAATATTGAAATACAGATCAATGAAGCAGACGTAACCATTACCGGTACAGTGAAAAGTGAATCAGGTGAAACTATTCCCGGGGTTGCCATTTCAGTTATGGGAACTACAATAGGAACAGTAACCGATATTGATGGGAACTATAGGATCACAGTACCGGAAGGATCAACTTTGGTGTTTTCCTATATTGGCTTTGCCACGCAAAACATTCAAATTGGAAGCCGTTCTGTGATAGATGTTGTGATGGTACAGGAAACACAGGCTCTGGAAGAAGTAGTAATTGCTGCTTTGGGTATCCAGAAAACTTCAAGGAGTATTGGCTATGCAGCTACAAATGTGACCTCAGACGAGGTGACAATTAACAGAACACCAAATTTCATGAACGCCCTTCAAGGTAAAATTGCCGGGGTGAACATCACTTCCCTTGGAACAGGGCCCGGTGGTACTTCCAAAGTAAGGATCAGGGGTCAGTCTTCCATTGGGGGGCAAAACAATCCTTTGATTGTAATCAATGGTATTCCTATTGACAATACCAATTTTGGATCAAGACCTGGTAATCAGGGGGCTGACAATTCTTTTGGACAAAGAGGGGGTGGTGTTACCGCAGATGGAGGAGATGGCCTTAGCAGTATCAACCCAGATGATATCGAAAGCATGACCGTTTTGAAAGGTGCAGCGGCCTCTGCCCTTTATGGTTCAAGAGCCAAAGACGGTGTGATCATGATCAACACCAAAACCAAAGGTGATAAGAAAGGAATCGGGATTACTTATAACCTTAACCACACCATTGAACAACCTTTGGATTTCACTGATTATCAGTATGAATACGGACAAGGTGAAAATGGGGTAAGACCTACCACTCCCAATCCAACATCAGGACAATGGTCCTTCGGGGAAAAATTTGCTCCAGGCATGACCCAGACATTGTTTGATGGGGTTGTCGTCCCTTATGTACCGGTAAGAAATAGAATAGATGGTTTCTTTAGAAACGGTCAAAACACTACCAACACCATTACTCTTGCTACCAGCAATGATAAGGGAGGTATGAGTTTTTCATTTTCGGATTTGAGCAGCAAAGGGATTGTTCCCAATAACACCTACAATAGAAAAACATTTAACTTCGGCTTTACACATGAATTCAGTAAAAAATTCAACGTCCGGGGTAATATAAATTATTCTATTGAAAACAACCAGAATCCTCCTAACATCGCTGACCAGGATAACTCGATTCCAACGGCTCTTTACAACATGGCCAATTCAATGCCTTTGGATGTATTAAGGGATAATGCCTTTGATGCACAAGGGAATGAGGCTGTTTATTCTAGGTTTAGAAATAGGACCAATCCTTATTTTACTCTTGAAAGACAGTTCAATGAAATCAAAAGAGATAGGGTTTTTGGAAATGTGGCAGCCGTATACCATTTCACTGATTGGCTTTACATTCAGGGAAGGGTAGGTCAAGACTATTGGTCTAGAACCCAGAGGGTAAACAATTTCCCAACAGGACAGGCTTCCAGGGCTGCAGCACCAGCAGGATTTGTCAACGGTGTCTTAACTGAAGAAGCAAGAAACTTTAGAGAAGTCAATGCTGATTTCATTTTATCTGCTACAAAAGAGTTTGGGGATTTTGGCATTAATGCAAATGTGGGCGGAAACATGATGAAGAGGCTATCTGAGCTACAGAGCACCCAAGTCACTGATTTTGTAATCAGAGATTTATACACTCCTCAAAACGGAAGAGCCAAAGACCCGATATTTGATCGAGTGGAAAGGGGGGTCAATTCTCTTTTTGCTTTTGCTGAATTTTCCTATAAGAAATACCTTTATCTCAATGGTACCATAAGAAATGACTGGTTTTCAACCCTTTCCCCAGAAAACAGAAGTATCCTTTACCCCTCAGTATCTGCGGGTTGGGTATTTACAGAAAATACCGGTACTTCTGACTGGTTCAATTTCGGAAAACTAAGAGTGGCCTATGCTGAAGTTGGTAGTGATTCCGATGTTGCACCTTATTCTAACGTCCTTTTCTATGGCATCAATGCCAACTTGTTCAATGGGCAACCTGTAGGGCAACCTATAGGCAGCACTCTTCCCAACCCAAATCTAAGACCTATGAGGGTTGCGGAGACAGAAGTTGGATTTGAGATGAAAATGTTCCAAGGAAAGTTGATGGTAGATATGGCTGCCTATAACAAAATCACTAGTGATCAGATCGTAAGTGCACAAATTTCAGATGCTTCAGGTTTCATCAATACATCTATCAATAGCGGTCAAAGCCGCAACAGAGGTGTGGAAATGTTAGTAACTGGTGTGCCTGTGGAAACAAGTAACTTTACATGGGAAGTTTCCTTTAATGGAGCTTATAACATTACCAAAGTTCTGAGCCTCCTATCTGACACACCTGGTGAAAGAATTACCGTTGGTAACCACGTTTTCAATGGAGAATTAAGACAGGTTGTGGGTAAAGAAATGGGGCAGGTAACCGGCTTTGGATATTTGAGAGATGATCTGGGAAGAATTGTTTTTGGAGCAAATGGTTTACCACTGAGAACCCCTCAAATGGTTGAGTTTGGAAGTGCCCTGCCTAGATGGACTGGTGGCATTACCAATTCATTTAATTACAAAGGAGTGAGCTTTTCATTCCTTGTAGATTTCAGAATCGGCGGGGTTATGATTTCAGGAACCAATTTCAATGCCACCAGACATGGTTTGCACAAAATGACCTTGGAAGGAAGGGAAGGTGGTGTAGTTGGAGAGGGCGTGAACCAAGCTGGAGAACCAAATACAGTGGTAGCACCTGTTCAGCAATACTGGGAAATTGTAAGGTCCCAAGGTCTTGTAGAACCGATAGTGTATGATGGAGGATTTTGGAAATTAAGGCAGGTTACTGCTGGTTATGACTTCACCAAATTCATTCCTGAAAAATGGCCAATTGCTGGTGTCAGGCTAAGTTTAGTTGCCAACAATGTCCTTATGCTCAAAAAATGGGTGGATAATATTGATCCAGAATCATTTGGGTATAACTCCGATAACCTAGTCGGTTTGGAAGCAACAGGTTTGCCCACAACAAGGGGACTTGGTTTTAACTTAAATGTTAAATTCTAAAAAAGGAAAATCATGAAAAAGATATTTAAATATTTATGGATAGTGCTGTTCTTTGGATATAGCACCTCATGTGACCAAAATTTTGATGAGCTCAATACCAATACGGTATCAGCAACAAATATTGATGCAATGTTCCAAATCAACCAAGCGATCATTTCATCCTCTCCATCATCTTTTGGTATTTTGGTATATGAAGTAGGTGCTGTGCAGCAAGTGATTTCTCCTAACTCCGGGGTTTTAACAGGTGCTAACTTCAATCAGGACAATAGGGCTTCTACCCAGTCTAACTGGCAGCAATACTATAGGAATGTGATCAAAAACACCAAAGATGCTCTTAACAGAATTCAAAATGATCCTTCTAGGACTAATTTGGTGCAGATGGCCAGAATAATTCAGGCATATGCATTTATGGTTTTAACAGACAGCTACGGATCTATACCTTATTTTGAAGCAGGTGCAGGTTATAGCAATCAAGTGTTTTTTCCAAAATACGATGCCCAAGAAGCCATCTACACTGATATTATTAAAGAACTGGATGAGGCATCAGCAGCACTTAGTACCACAGGAAGAATAGAAACGGCCGATGTTTTGTTCGCAGGAAATGTGGATAAATGGAAGAAGTTTGGTTACTCCCTTCTCCTTCGTGCCGGAATGAGATTGGCCAAAGCCAATCCTACATTAGCACAACAGACTGTGGCCAAAGCCTTTGCAGGCGGGGTTATTACCAATAACCTGGATAATGCAATTATCAGACATGATGCCAATTATGCAAATCCTGCAGGTAATACACTCAATGCAACTGAGGCAGCAAACTTCTATTTGACTGAACCTTTTGTTAATTTCTTAAAGAATTCCAATGATCCAAGGTTGAGATCAATTGCTGTAAGGTATGTAGGTGCCACCTCTGGTCCTGAACAAACTCCCGCTATTCAATCCTATGACCCCGCTCTCCAAATCGGGATGCCAATGGGAAATGACAACGCTGGAGCTGTTCAGGCCGCTGCAGAATTGGGTTTGGCTAGCTTCTATGATTTCAGTCAAGTTGATAGAAGAAGGATGATGAAATTAACTTCTCCAAGCTTTGTGGTAACAGCTGCACAATCCCTGTTATTATTGGCAGAAGCCAGACAATTGGGTTGGATTACCTCTGGAACAGTTGAAGGGTATTTCCATGATGCCATTCGTGCACACATGATTCAAATGGCCCAATATGACCCTGCCATGGAGATCCCATTGGCCGATATTGACACCTATATCGCAGCAAATCCAATTGTAGACGCTACTGCTCTTCAACAGATCAATGAACAGTATTGGATAGCCTCATTCATGAATGGACCTGAAGCTTTTGCAAATTTCAGAAGAAGTGGGTTTCCTGTACTTGATCCCAATCCATATCCAGGTAGAGAGGTGTTGTTTATCAATAGGCTTACTTATCCAAACTCGGAGCTCTCTGTGAATGAAGAAAACGTGAATGCTGCAATTGCAGCACAGGGACCAGATAATTTAGATACTAGGGTCTGGTGGCATAAATAATTCCAAAAGCAGGTACTGAAATATCAGTACCTGCTCCCCTTTCTTTCAAAAAAACAATTTACCCTAAATCTATTTCTCATGAACTGGAAAAAAATTCCTGTTGTGGCTCTCCTTTTCTTTTTTTTAGCAGAAGGATTTTCTCAACAAATATCAAAAGAAGAACTTATCTATCTAACAAGGGAGTGGAAAGGTGAAAGGTTTGAGGATGGAAGACCCAAAGTTCCTGAAGATATTCTTAAAAGAATGAAATTGGTCACCCATGACGAAGCTTGGGCAGTAATGAAAAATGCAGGTTACCTCTACCAATACGCGGATGGTTGGCAAACAATTAACCCAGACAGCATTTTAGTTGGTAGAGCTGTCACAGCTACTTTTCTTCCCGGTCGTCCTGACATCCACAATGCTATTGATGAAAGAGGTAAAAAAGAAGGTAAAAAAGGTCAAAACTCATGGCCTGTAGACCTTTTGGTAAAAGGAGATGTCTACGTAGTGGATCAATTTGGAATTCACGTAAACGGTCCTACTATCGGTGATAATGTAGGAACTGCAATCTATTCCAAATCAGGTAACGGTATTGTATATGATGGAGCAATCCGGGATATAACCGGTCTAAAGGAGATGGGCAATTTCACTTCCTATTTTACTAGCTACCATCCCTCCCATCATAACCAACCAGGAAACCTCAATACCATGCTAACTGGTATCAACCAACCTACCAAAATAAGACAGGCAACAGTTATGGCCGGAGATGTGGTATTGGGAAGGGACGGCGCAGTTTCTTTTATTCCACCACATCTGGCAGAACAAGTGGTCATAACTTCCGAGATAGTAAGGCTTAGGGATATGTTTGGACACCAACGCCTCAAAGAAGGTATTTATACGGCTGGTCAAATTGATACAAGATGGTCTGAAGAAATTGAAAGGGATTTTTCCAAGTGGTTAAATGACCATATTGATGAATTGCCTGTACCAAGGGAACAGATTCAAGAAATTCTTAAGAAAAGAACTTGGTAATCATTGAACAAAAAAATAATGAATATGGACAATAAAAGGCGTTCATTTCTCAAAAAGGGAATATTTACAGGATTAGCAACTTCAACACTGATGCCCACTTTTGGTTCAGAGCTCATTGCAGCTGTAGATAGGGGACCAAAATATTCAAACCCCTCTGATCTTAAAATAACAGGAATCAAAACAGCCTTCATGAAGGGTCATGGCACGCATATGTTTGTAAAGTTGACTACAAATCAAGGCATTACCGGATATGGTGAAGCAATGGATGCAGTCAGAGGAACTTACGGAGTGGCGACAGGAACAGAAGGATGGGACAATATGACTCAATTTTTGATTGGCCAAAACCCTTTGGAAGTCAATAAGATTGTAGAACAGATATTAAGAAGAGGTCATTTTGGCGGGGCCCAGGGAGGGATGTATGTAGCAGTGCTTACAGGCATCGAAATCGCACTTTGGGATCTAGCCGGAAAAGCCATGAACCAACCTGTTTATAGGTTAATGGGAGGAAAGTTTAGGGATAAAATCCGTTTGTACTGTGACAGTGCCAGTAGTTCCGAAAGTCCCGAAGACATGGCTGCAAGTGCCATTGAAGTAAAAAATGCCGGATTTTCTGCGATAAAATTTGATATAGATTGGGCAGAAGATCCTGCAAAGCAGGATGAATTTAACCGTACTGCTTCAAATGGGGAAATTGACCGCATGGTGAAACAGATTTCGGCGGTAAGAGAGGCCATTGGAATGAATATGGACTTATGTCTTGATGCACATGGAAGATATGACCTTCCCTCAGGGATTCAAATCGCCAAAGAAATGGAGCAATTCAAGTTGATGTTTTTAGAAGAACCCATTCCTGCTGAAAACCTTGACAGTTTACGTGAAATAAACAGTCAAACAACTACTCCTATTTGCACAGGGGAAAATCAATACCTGGCACATGATTTCAGAAAAATCCTTGAAAAAAAAGCAGCTGATATTGTCATGCCTGATCTTCATAAATGTGGTGGTCTAGGTGAAGGACAAAGAATTGCCAACCTTGCCAATCTGTATTATGTTCCGGTCGCACCACATATGGTAGCCTCCCCTTTTGGAGCCATGGCTGCTTGTCATTGTTGTGCCTCTATTTCAAATTTCCTCTGTTTGGAATGGCATTGGTTTTCAAGATGGAAGATGTGGGATGAACTGATTTTGGAAGCACCTATTATCAAAAACGGATATATCCATATTACAGATAAACCGGGAGTTGGAGTAACGCTAAATGAAGAAGCCATCAGGAAGTATGCTGTTCAGGATGCCCCTTTCTTTTAAAAATTGAACTATAAAAAAATCATTAAAAAATCCAAAAGCATAATGAAAGGAAAAGACACAAGAAGATCATTTATTCAAAAAGGCTTAGTCGCAGGTCTAACTGGCGGAGCCCTTTTTTCAACATTTGGTCAAGGTTTAAGTGCTGCAGTAGAAAGACAATCCCCCTATTCCAACCCTTCCGATTTGGTAATTACAGATGTGAAATGCGGTTACGTACGCGGTGCCCTTTATGTTAAAGTATATACGAACCAGGATGTATGGGGATGCGGAGAGGCAGTGGATGCCATTCACGGAACCTACCATTTGGTCAAAAGATTAGGCAATCAAATCAAAGGCCAAAGTCCGTTGAACCCAAACCGAATTGCAGAACAACTAAGAAAAGGAGCCTTCTTCGGAGGAGCCCAATCAGGCGTTTTTGTTGCGGTACTAACAGCTATAGAAACCGCTCTTTGGGATTTGACAGGGAAGGTGTTCGGAGTACCTGTTTATCAGCTCCTAGGGGGAAAATTCAGGGATAAAATACGGGTATATTGCGATACTGCATTATATACATCGAGAAACCCATCTCCCAAAGATTATGCAGATGCAGCTAAAGGGGCTGTTGCCAGGGGGTATAATGCTGTGAAATTTGATGTAGATGATGGGCGGGATCCAAATAAGTACGATAGATTCAACTGGACTGCTAATCCAATGGAAATTGACAGAATGTACAATGCCATTGCAGCGGTAAGAGAAGCTGTTGGACCTAATATTGATATCTGCGTGGATATGCATGGTAGATATGATGCGGTAACTGGACTGAAAATGGCCAAAATGTATGAAGACCTCAACCTCATGTGGTTGGAAGAGCCGATTCCTGCAGACAATCCAGAAGTATATAAATCAATAACATCCCAAACCAGCACACCGATTTGTACCGGAGAAAACATTTATCTGGCTTATGGTTTTACGCGCCTGTTGTCAGAATCAGCTGTGGACATCATCATGCCGGATATTCAAAAGGCGGGAGGACTTGGAGAAGCACAACGCATAGCAAATTTAGCTAATCTTTATTACGTACCATTTTCTCCTCATATGGTAGCCTCTTTCTTGGGAGCAATGGCAAGTTGCCATGTCTGTGCCTCGGTTCCTAATTTTCAGATTATGGAATGGCAGATTTATATGGATACGGATCAATTATGGAAAGATATTGTAACCTATGATGGTCCAAGAACCGAAAACAGTTTTATTACTTTATCTGAAAAACCAGGTATAGGTGTTGAAATCAACGAGGAAGGTATGAGAAAATATGCAGTAAAAGATGTCCCGTTCTTTGAATAATTTGGTTCAATTGATATGGTTCAAAACAAGTAATCTAAACAGGTATTGAACCAATCTTATAAAAACCAAAGAATTAAAGACCGGAATTTCATTAATTAAATAAAAAGATGTGCAACCCATTTAACCAGCAATAATGAAAAAATTAATTTTATCAATAATGGCAATTTTTGCCATAGCAATTTTCCCTACTGATGCCCAGCAAATTACGCCCACAGTAGATCAGGTTAAGTCCTTAACTTCACAATGGACTGGAGAAAGGTTCCCGGATGGCAGGCCAAAAGTTTCTGATAACCTTTTAAAAAGGCTTGAAAAGGTCTCAATGGAAGAAGCTTGGGGTTATTTAAGAAACAAAGGTTATCACAATCAATACGAAAACGATTGGGTCATCATTGACGATGATCGGGTGATGACTGGAAGGGCCGTTACAGCCCAATATATGCCGCT
The DNA here is from genome assembly GCF_042683085.1 of Shivajiella indica. Taxonomy (NCBI): domain Bacteria; kingdom Pseudomonadati; phylum Bacteroidota; class Cytophagia; order Cytophagales; family Cyclobacteriaceae; genus Shivajiella; species Shivajiella indica. Next base: position 133,038 of record NZ_JBHUIV010000025.1, read on the forward strand.
TAGGAATGATTTAAACGACCTGGTAAAAGAAATCGGAAAGTCAGAAGGAAGGACCCAGGCAGGAGGTACTAACTCCTGGCCAATAGATGTATTGGTAGAGGGTGATGTTTATGTGGCTGACAGTTATGGAAAAATTGTAGATGGAACCTTAATTGGAGATAATCTCGGAAATGCCATTTATGCAAAATCAAAAAGAGGTGTGGTCTTTTATGGATCCGTTAGGGATATGGCTGGCTTATCGAGAATTGAGGGATTCAATGGATGGATAAAAGGTCATGATCCATCCTTTATACAACAAATGATGCTGACAACCATCAACTATCCTATACGGATTGGAAGAGCTACTGTCATTCCGGGAGATGCTGTACTCGCCAACAAATATGGTGTCATATTTATTCCATCCCACTTATTAGCTGATCTGGTAATCAATGCAGAATTTATCATGCTTCGCGACCAATTTGGTATTCAGAGATTGAAGGAAGGAAAATATACTGCAGGAGAAATTGATAGTAAGTGGAGTGAACCCATTGTCAAGGATTTTCTTGATTGGGTAAACAAAAAGCAAGATCTACCAATGAGCAGGGAAGAGTTGAACAATTTCCTTAAGGAAAGAAATTGGTAATATTTTTATTCAACATCCAAATTTATTAATCTAAAAAAATTAACAATTAACCATTAAACCCATGAAAAGTACACTTCAAGAAATCATTGCTAAAAACAAATTAAGGGAGAAAGAATATGCAGCAGAAAGGCTTGCGGAAATAAATAATCCTTTTACTAAAGATAACAGAAGAGAATTCCTTAAAAAAACTGCACTCGGTGGGATTTCACTTTCTGCCTTAATGGGCCTTTCCTTAAGCGATACTTTGGCAGAAACTACCTCAAATGTCAAAAGGGCTTCAGCGCCATCGGATTTAAAAATCACAGATTTAAGATACTGTGTTACCACAGTATTGGGCAGAACTGCGATCATAAGAATCGATACCAATCAGGGTATCTATGGACTTGGAGAAGTAAGAGATGGGGCGGATCCAAGGTATGCCTTGATGCTCAAGAGCCGAATTTTAGGAGAAAATCCATGTAATGTAGAAAAAATCTTTAAAATCATTAAGCAATTTGGTGGTCAGGCGCGTCAGGCCGGAGGAGTTTGTGCAGTAGAAATGGCACTTTGGGACCTTTGTGGCAAGGCTTACAATGTACCAGCCTGGCAGTTATTGGGAGGACGTTACAGGGATAGTGTTAGGCTTTATGCCGATACCCCAACAGGAGATACACCTGCGGAACAGAGAGAAGCGATCAAATACCGGACACAAACGCAGGGATATACCTGGCTGAAAATGGATGTTTCAATAAACCAAGTCAGAAATATACCCGGAACCTTGAATAACACTGATATTATGAAACAAGGTTCTAGTCAATGGCAGGGTGGATATATGTCCTATGCAAACACCAAACATGCATTTACCGGTATACAAATTACTGAAAAAGGATTGGATGAACTTGCCAAAATTGTCCATAGCGTAAGGGAGATGGTGGGCTATGAGATTCCGATTTCTACTGACCATTACGGACATATCGATATGAATAATTGTATCAAATTGGGAAAAGCTTTGGAAAAATATAATCTGGCATGGTTGGAGGATATGGTTCCCTGGCAATGGACTGAACAACATAGAAAAATTACAGAAGCCCTGGAAACTCCTACCACAACTGGGGAAGATATTTTTCTTCTAGAAAACTTCAAAGATTTAATTCATTCCCATGCAGTGGATATTGTCCACCCAGATCTGGCTTCATCTGGAGGTCTTCTCGAAACCAAAAGAATCGGAGATTATGCTGAAGAATTTGGCATTGCCATGGCTATGCATCAGGCAGGAACACCAGTTTCATTTATGGCCAATGTTCACTGTGCCGCTGCAACTCAAAACTTTCTATCACTCGAACATCATTCAGTAGACCTTCCTTGGTGGGAAGATTTGGTCAAAACCACTTGGGGAGGCAAAATGATAGAAAAAGGTTACGCTACAGTGCCATTGGATGCCCCAGGATTGGGTATAGAACTCAATGATGAAGTCGTAAAACAACATCTTCATAAATCTGATTCTTCCTACTTTGCTCCTACGACTGAATGGGATGAAAAAAGATCCCATGACAGAACCTGGAGTTAATTAACTACATTATCAACAAGGAGCTGTGGCATCCAAAGCCACAGCCCTTTTTTAAATTTTCAATCTATGAAATATTTAATATTCCTATTCTTTCTCTATAATCCAGGCAACTTCTATAGCCCTCAAAATGATATAGGAGAAGTAGAAAAAGCTGTAAATGAATTCGCCAAGGCAGTAGTTGAAGCAGATAAGGAAAAATTTGAAAAGATGCTTTCGAAAGATTTGGTATATGGCCATTCCAGTGGAGCTGTTCAAAACAAACAGGAATTTATAGAAGAAATTATTAGCCTCACGCCATTTGATTACCTTTCTGTCAATGTCAGTGATCAAACCATTAAAATCTCAAACAATGTAGCTGTTGTTAGACATATTTATTCTGCGAAAGCAAAAAACAATTCCGGCGAAATTGTTGATATCCGCATCGGCAACATGATGGTATGGGTAAAAAAAGGGAAGGATTGGAACCTTCTTTCCCGACAAGCCTACCGTTTGCCATAATTTCAAATTTGTTTTAAAATTAAAAATAAAACCTAACAAAGACACCCTTGAAATCGATAGTTTACAAATACCTTCTTTGGACCTCCATACCAGTATTATTACTTTCAATTATTTTTATTTTCCAAAATAACAGCTCATGGGTAGGGCCACTGCTCATTCTTTTTTTCATCCTTTTGGGAATAGGATTTAGGGGTTATGATAGCCTCAAAGGATATACATATACCACCATGATTTTTGCTGCAGTGACTGCCTCTATGTTTTATCCTGCTGTATTTACCCAAGTTGGTGATTACAAATTGAGCAATTTGATTGTTCCCTTATTACAGATCATCATGTTCGGTATGGGAACCTCCATGAGTCTAAGAGATTTTTATGGGGTAGTAAAAATGCCAAAGGGAGTTTTAATTGGAGTTTTATGCCAGTTTTCTATTATGCCTTTTATTGGATATTCGTTGGCCAAAGCAAGTGGTTTCCCTCCTGAAATAGCTGCCGGACTGATTCTCATCGGTTGTTCTCCAAGTGGTATGGCCTCTAATGTCATGAGTTTCCTGGCCAAGGCGAACCTTGCGCTTTCCATAACCATAACTGCAATTACAACCATGTTGGCACCATTTGTTACTCCTGTTTTGATGGGTTGGCTGGCCGGTGAATTTGTGGAGGTGGATGTTTTTAAAATGGTCATGGATATTGTTAAAATAGTTATCATCCCCATTGGTGCAGGGCTTATTTTCAACAAGTTCCTAGGCGGAAAATCAAAATGGTTAGATGAAGCCATGCCTTTGGTATCCATGTTGGGAATCGCATTTATCATAGTTATAATCACCGCTGCAGGAAGGGATAGCCTGCTTAATATTGGTCCATTATTAATTTTATTGGTTGTATTCCACAATTTAAGTGGATATACCTTGGGTTATTGGGCTGCAAAACTTTTCAGAATGGATGAAAAGGATTGTAGAACCATTGCACTTGAAGTAGGTATGCAAAACGCCGGATTGGCATCAGGGCTGGCCAAGGAAATGGGGAAAATAGCAACCGTAGGTTTGGCCGCGGCTGTATTTGGTCCTTTAATGAATATCAGTGGTTCAGTTTTGGCTTCTTATTGGCATAAAAAACCCATTAAAGAATAAGGCATTTCATTTACTTCTTTAAAATCTCCTGGAATTGGCTCCAAGTATTGGGGCCAATTCCTTTTATATCAAGAAATTCCTCTCTCCTAGATTGGAAAACCCGACCAAGTGTTTGAAATTTTTCCAATAATGATCTAGCCCTCTCATTACCAATTCCAGGGAATCCCTCCAGGATATGGATTTTATCATGAAAATGCCTGTCTTTCTTCTTTTTAAACTTCCTTCTCCGCGGATGGGACCTATAGTATTGAAAACTCTCTTTTGTCAATTGTTTATATCCCTGCAACATAATTGATACTGTTTCCTCAATTCCTTTTGACCTTAGAATTGGAATTTTAAATCCCACACTTATAGAAATCAAAATACCATTGATGGCTGGAGCTGAAAAATCAGTTGCTTTAAAATCTTTTTGTTTCCCTTCCAAAATCAAAATGCCAGGAATTGTACAATTGGCTAACTTTCCTATTTGTTTGAATAAACGACCGTCTTTGATTGAAGCGCAGAAATCCAAAATCGTTTTTCTTTCAACTATTAATTCATTATCAAACATATAATCTCCGACTTCCAGCCTCTTCCTTTGTACCAATAAATTGCCTTTTTCAAGTAATTTCTTTTCTATAGAAATTGGCTCCCTGTCGTCAATAATTACCTCAAGAGGATAAAATAAAGAAGTTTTAAGAATTCTGGACATAAAAATTAAAAAGTCAGAAATATGATAAATTTAAAAAAATAAGGCTCTAAATCCAATTAAGTTTCCAATAGCTCCTCATTTTCCAAAAAATTAAAAGCTATTGGAAATTTCTTTAAAAATGCTTCCAACCCTGTGCCTTCAATTGGGCAGCCGTTCCACTTTTAGTAACCAAATATTTTCCTTCCTCCTCTTTGGTGACATGCCCAATAAAGTGAATATCCGGATGTTTTTCAATTTTATTAAAATCCTTTTGGTCAATGGTAAACAACAGTTCATAATCTTCTCCCCCATTCAATACGCAGGTAATTGGGTCCAATCCAAGCTCCACAGCCGTATCGTATGTCTGTTTATCAATCGGCAGTTTATCTTCATATATGGTAACTCCTACTTTTGAGGCTTTACAGATATGGAATAATTCCGACGCCAATCCATCAGAAATGTCCATCATACTGGTAGGCACAAGTCCCAATTCCCGAAATTCATGAATGATATCCATTCTGGCCTCGGGGCGTAATTGTCTGGCAGTCACAATCTGATATTTTTCCAATTCCGGTTTCATATCAGGATTGGACAAAAAAACCTGCTTCTCCCTTTCCAATATCTGAAGACCAACCAATGCGCCACCCAGATCCCCTGTAACACAGACAATGTCATTTAATTTTGCGCCGGATCTGTAGACCACCTGTTCTGGTAGGGCCTCCCCTATCGCGGTAACTGAAATCAACAATCCAGATCTGGAGGCTGTAGTGTCTCCTCCAACTACATCAACACCATAATGTTCAGCAGCAGCATTGATCCCTGCGTATAAAGCATCTACGGCTTCTACTGAAAACCTATTGGATAAGGCAACGCTTACCGTTATCTGTTTCGGAACTGCGTTCATTGCTGCTACGTCTGAAATATTGACAGCAACCGCCTTGAATCCAACATGGGTAAGAGGGGCGTATGAGAGGTCAAAATGTACCCCTTCTAATAAAAGGTCAGTAGTAACCACTTTTACATGATCTCCTGAAGCAATCACGGCAGCATCATCCCCTATTCCTTTAAGACTTGATGAATTTTTAAGCTTTATATTTTCATTGAGATGTTCAATCAGGCCAAATTCTCCTATTTCACTGATTTCCGTTCTTTCTTTAGACATGTTTGTTTTTCATTTCTTATATAGAACTGCAAAGATACTCTTAATTCCCAAAAGAGAGATGGCATCTCAATTTGATAGCAAATCTGCATGGAAATGAAAGGATTAAATTAGAGAATTTATTTGGCTATTTCTTGCCGATTTGAAAAGATGAAAAAAAGCTGACCTTGGAATTGGGCCAGCTTGAAAATTCTATTTAGAAAAAATTCATCTATTCATTCAGCACTTTTTGTTTGTCATAATAGGTAATTGTGTCAACAGTATTCTGAATATTCTGTTTAGAAGAAGCTCCGAATAATATAGATTCCACATTCGGTAATTTGGCCACATATTCCAAAGCTTCTTTAGGAGGTATGGCTCCTCCTCCAAGCACTTGCATTGCAATAACCCTACACCTTCCTTGTTTTAAAATTTCCTCATATAGTGGTTTACCACCAGACATTCTAAAATTGACTTTATTGATTGAAGCACAGATAATTGGGTTTTTAACACCACCTTCTTCCAAGACCGGTAATAGTTTGGGTAGGTTCATAGTAATGAAACCTGCTTCTGCATTATATTTTTTTTCAACATGCTTAGCAAATGCGATCAACAATTCATTCATGCCCAATCCCAGTAATAAATCCGTGATCACATTTTGTAAAAATATTACAGGAGTGTTGACTCCTTTGAACATTTTCATCTCTGCATCAACCAATAATTCCATGATAGAAATAAAGTCCTTGTTGACGAATGCAACTCCTCCTTTAAACAATGAACCAAAGAAATTCCCCGGTACATATTGCTTCAATGTTCCAACTATTCCTAATTCTGTAACTGCGTTTGCATATTTGTGGGCATAGGGCATGCAAGGATAAATTTTGAAGTCCTTATATTTTTCAGGATTATTTCTGATTACTTCACAAATATTTGCTATTCTGTCATGCGTGGTACACATAAATGTGTTGATCCCAGCTGCCATGGCATCATCTAGAACCTTAAGTATAGCAGAATCATCTTTAAATTTGATAGCCTGAGCCCTGGACTTTTCATCCGAAATATGGTTTACGGCGAAGAATTGGTTATCGCCAAATAATATCCTTTCCATTACTTTGAATTATTTTTAATGATAGAGATAGACAAATCTGTTTTCCAGGCACTTTCAAAAGTATTGATAGCATTAGGAACTATTCCTTGTACTGCCTTTACGAAATAATCAATCTGTGCTGAATACTCTTCCCCACGTAAATAAAAGTTAACCTCTTCAGTCAGATCGGTTACATATTTAACATTCCAACCTTTACTATATTCTTTTGGATGCTCGTCTGATTTGAAGTAAACTTTTAATTCATTCGCATCTGAAACGATTTTACCTTTATTACCTATTATGGTAACAGAGGTTGACATTTTCCTGTAAGTTTCATCACTCCAGTTTACAGAAATGACTCCGGAAGTACCGGTTTCGATTCCAACAAGGGCATACACCGCGTCATCTACTTGCTTAGAATAAATGGACTTCAACATTGCCCCTTTACAGGAATTGATCGGACTTAGGATATCATTGATCAGGTCAATGACATGAGAGGCATAATCCATCAAGCATCCTCCTCCTTCATTTGGATCTGATCTCCAGGTTTCACTTTTTTTCTTAATTACAACAGGCCCATAAGCTTCTCCCAAAAAATGTTGTATATCTCCGATATACCCACCTTTTACAATTCTTTTAACTTCCTGAAAAGTTCCTACGAATTTATTGTGATACCCCACCTGATTAACCAATCCTTTCTTCTTTGCCAAAAGGAACAGTTCATTACTTTCTGTGGGATTTAAACAAAATGGCTTTTCGGAAAAAACATGGATATTTTTATCCAAAAGATCTTTCACCATCTTATAATGGAATTTGGTCGGAACCGCCACAAAAACCGCATCTGGTTTAGTCGTATCCACCATTTTGATATAATCTGTAAAGCAGTCATAGCCGCTATACTTTTCCAAAACATCAGAAACGATTTTCGATGTATCGCAGACTCCTACAATTTTAACATCAGGGTGCGCCCCCAAAATTGAAAGATGAGAAATACCCATCTTACCCGCACCGATCAAGGCTACTTTTAACATTTTAATATATTATTAATTCAGAAAATATTTAATTTCAAAACAAATGGCATAAGCTCAAATTACTCAAATATTTTAAACATTGTAAAAAAACATATAAATCAGAGTATTTAAGATTTGTGCCAAATTACGTTATTGTTTATTTGAAAAACAAGTTTTTATATTCAAAAATACAAAATTATAAATTTAGCTTTTTAGAAAATCAGATTAAGTGGATACTCATCATATAAACGCAAAATTTAAAAAGAAATTTGAAATTATAAAAATCATCCTCTTTCTTGGCAAAGTTCAACCAAAACACCATTGGTAGATCTTGGATGTAAGAAAACGATCAACTTATTATCAGCGCCTACTTTTGGAACTTCATTCAAAATTTCAAATCCTTCACTTTTCAACCGATCTATTTCTGCATTAATATCCTCAACATCAAAAGCAATATGATGGATTCCTTCGGATCTCTTACTTATAAACTTAGCTATCGGACTGCCTTCACTTGTTGCTTCCAATAATTCTATCTTGGTTTCACCAATCATGAAAAAGGAGGTTTTTACACCTTCTCCTTCAACCAATTCTTCTTTATAGGAGGAAGTTCCCAATAATTTTTTAAAAAGATCATTTGCCTTTTCCAAATCTCTTACAGCAATTCCCAAATGCTCTATTTTTCTCATTTCAATAATTTTTTATCTTTGATATTGAATTATTCCAAAAGTAATCATGTTTATGAAATGCTTGTTTAACTTTGAATTAATTAATTTGAAAATATGATTGTCGTTACTGAAAAAGCAAAAGACCGAATTATCCAACTGAAAAAAGAAGAAGGAAGAACTGAAAATGAAAATATCAGAGTTTCTGTCAAAGGTGGTGGATGTTCAGGATTGATGTATGACCTGGATTTTGATGCCAAGGTGGTTGAAAGTGACCATGTTTTTGAAGATAAGGGAATTAAAATTATTGTAGATAGAAAAAGTTTATTATACCTCGCTGGAACAACACTTGAATTTTCAGATGGACTGAATGGAAAAGGTTTTCAGTTTGTAAATCCCAATGCATCAAGAACCTGTGGTTGTGGAGAGAGTTTTTCGGTTTAAAATAAATGCGAATTAATAATAGTGCCGGATCTCAATCCGGCATTTTTTATTACTGAAAGTACCTGAAATATCTTAGATTTGCTCGCTAAAAAATAAACCCATCTGATGACAGAAGATATAAAAAAAATTACGCTAAACGACCTCCATGTTGCATTGGGAGGGAAAATGGTGCCTTTTGCAGGCTATAGTATGCCAGTAAGATATTCATCTGATCTTGAGGAACACAAAACAGTGAGAGAAGGTGTGGGTGTTTTTGACGTATCCCATATGGGAGAATTCATGGTAAAAGGACCGCAAGCCCTATCTCTGATCCAAAAAGTGACTTCAAACGATGCATCTAAACTGGTTGTTGGACAAGCCCAATACTCTTGTTTCCCAAACGAGTCTGGTGGTATTGTTGATGACCTTATTGTTTATAAGATGGGTGAAAAAAAATTTATGTTGGTGGTTAATGCCTCCAATATTGATAAGGACTGGAAGTGGATCAATAAGCATAATGATATGGGAGCTGAGTTGGAAAATATCTCAGATTCTATTTCCTTATTCGCTATCCAAGGTCCTTTAGCTTCAAAAGCCGTTCAATCTCTCACTCCAATTAATTTATCAGAAATAAAATTTTATCATTTTGAAATTGGCGAATTTGCAGGGGTTAAAGATGTTATCATTTCAGGAACAGGGTATACCGGAGCTGGAGGCTTTGAAATTTACGTTAAAAATGAGGATGCCGAAAAAGTGTGGAATGCAATTTTTGAGGCTGGAAAAAATTGGGGTATAAAACCTATAGGATTAGGCGCAAGGGATACTTTAAGGTTGGAAATGGGTTATTGCCTTTATGGAAATGATATTAACGACTCCACTTCTCCTTTGGAAGCCGGTCTGGGTTGGATTACAAAGTTCACAAAAAACTTCATCAATAGTGAAAATTTAAAAAAACAAAAAGAGGAAGGAGTCAATAAAAAACTAATTGGTTTTATTCTTAAGGAAAAAGGAATTCCCAGGGCTCATTACCCTATAACTAATAAAGAAGGTGAAATAATCGGGGAAGTTACCTCTGGAACAATCTCTCCAACCATGGGTATTGGAATTGGATTAGGATATGTAAAATCAGCTTATGCTTCCACAGGCACTGAAATTGAAATCACTGTTAGAAATAAGAACTTAAAGGCAAAAGTAGAAAAGCTGCCCTTACTTAAAAAATAATCCTGAAACATCTCCTAAATAAAAAAAGCTGCCTTTTAGCAGCTTTTTTCATTAAATCAACCTTAAAAAATCAATAAGCATTTTCATTTTTGAACAATATACTGTGAATGGTGATAAAGATTATTTTTATATCCAATCCTAGACTCCATTTTTCAATATAGAAGAGATCAAGTTTTAACCTGGATTGCATATCAAACTTACTTTTTATTTCACCTCTGAAACCTTTTGCCTGAGCCAATCCTGTAATTCCTGGTTTAACCAAATGTCTCAACATATAGTTATCATATACTTCCCTGCAATTCTGATTCATTTCAACTGCATGTGGACGAGGCCCCACCAAAGTCATTTCGCCAGTGAGGACATTAAACAATTGAGGCAATTCATCTAAACTTGTTTTCCTAAGAAAAGCACCAATTTTAGTAATCCTAGGATCATGTTTAACGGCTTGCTTAAAATTATCTTCAGGATTATAGGTCATGGTCCTGAATTTGAAACATATAAACCTGGAATTGTACTGACCATCCCTAAGTTGTTTATAAAAAACCGGTCCCTTTGAATCCAGTTTTATTAATATCGCGATTATCGGGAATAACCAAATTCCAACCAAGGCTAAAAAAAGGCTGGAAATCAAAATATCCAAAATTCTTTTGAAGAGGATTTGGGAGCTATCCAAAAGATTTTCGGAGTACCGTTTTATTACAAAATCAGATTCGGTCCTAAAAACTTTGGAATTACTGGGGCTTGAGATTAGAGTCTCCATACACTAAAACAAATTTAAATTGTTGAAAACCAGTTATTTACAATCAATCAATAGTTAACCGTATTTTCACTGGCATAAAATTAATATTAAAATCAATAAAACAAAAACAAATTACATTTTTTTTGATTCGAAATACATTTAAATGATTTTTAATCCGGTAATTTTTTATCATCCAAAAACTGCTTTAGATGAACATTTCGGATTGTACTCATTACCTTAATTCACTTCATGATTAACTTCCATTTTCAATTTTTTAACTGTATTAATATCATAATACCAATTGAATTCGGCAGGCAAAACTTTAACTTTTTGGGATCTGGATAATATCACGCATTCCAAACTCTTTTCAGGGATAAGTTCATTTAAAATTTCATTCACAAAGCCCCCACTCTTTTTAAAATGCGCTCTTTTTACGGACTGGAATAATTCAGGTTCAAGGTCTTTCAATTCATCCAAAAAATCCTGTGCCCTAAAACAATAAATGCCGCTATTGACAAGCTTTATATCCATATTTCGGATGTCAAGGTTAGTCTGATGCTGTAAATTTTCATCTGCGGGTAATGCATTTTTGTTAAAATCACTCTTCTTCTGATTCTTAGTGGTCTGTATCAATCCAATGATCACTAAATGGCCATTTTTTGCAATTTTCTTTGCATTTTCAATGACTTCAAAATAGTGTTTATCAGCAATTATTAATTGATCTGAAGGCGTAATCAATAAAATATCCTCAGGATCTGATTCAAAAGCAGCAAAAGCAGCTGCAGAGGCCGTATTCTTAGGACAGGCTTCAATTATTTCATCATAATTGAAAATCTTAAGTTTCGAAAATACATCCCTTGAATGCTTGAAATTATCTAATCTACCAATAACCATTAGGTCATCTGACAAAGACTTATTCCTTTCAATGGTAAGTTCAAAAGGTGATTTACCCTCCACCAAAGGAAGGTATTGAAAAGATTTACTTTTAATTGGATAAGCCCCAATTTTTGACGGCTTTACATCCGAAAGAATAACATTTTTTGTTTTCATAACTCCAACTAATTAAAAACTTGAATGACAACTATGACTTGTTCAAAAAAACTAAAGCATTGAATCCTTATAGGCTTAAGCTTTTCAAGTTGTTTAAACAATTCATAAATCTTTTCACAAGGTTAAATGATATTTTTTTAAAAAACAAATTTTTATATATAAAATACATTTTTTTTATTTCATATAATCAATTATTTGAGAATTGAGTTATTGTAAAACACTTCCAAAATTCAATTATAAATTTTAACAAGATCTATTATTAACTTTGAAAGCAAAAAGTAATATGCGGAAAATTGAAACCTGCTTAAGTCCAGAGTTGATACATCTATATGAGATCAAAGGAAAAAATGTAGTAATTGTTGATATTTTTCGGGCAACTTCCACTATGATTTCTGCCCTGGCAAATGGAGTATTTTCCATTACTCCATTTTACAGCCTGGAAGAATGTATGGGCATGCAGGGTAAAGGCTATATTATTGCAGGGGAAAGAGATGGCAAAACAGCTGAAGGGTTTGAATTGGGTAATTCTCCCATAGAATTTTTAAATGGTCAATATAAAGGAAAGAAAATTGCCATGACAACCACCAACGGAACTCATGCGATTGAAAAGTCAAAACTAAATGCCAGCAGCATTATCATTGGTTCCTTTTTGAACTTGAATGCCACTGCTAAATACCTGAGTTCAAAAGGAGAAAATATATTGATATTATGCGCCGGTTGGAAAGGTAAATTCAATTTAGAGGATTCCTTATATGCAGGTGCTCTTGCCACTGTCCTCAAATCCAATTTTCAGACTGAATGTGATACGACAATAGCTTTGGAAAGTTTATATGAATGCCATCAAAACAATCTTAAGAAATTACTTTCCCGAGCATCTCACACCAAAAGGCTTCAAAATGAAAATATTGAGGCTGATATAGATTTTTGTCTGACTTTTAATAAATACAATACAATTGGTGTTTTCAATGGAGAAGTAATTATTTCCGAGAAACAATAGGTTTTCAAAGGAGTCATTATTTTTATATACGGTTTAAATTAAATCTTAATGCAGCCAAAATTAATTACCTTTGCACAAAGAACTTCTCAAACTACTTAAAGACAATAATAAATGATGACAGAGGTCAAACTCTTCTCAGGCACCTATAGCCAAGCCTTATCTGAAAAAATTGCAAAGCATTACGGGAAAAAACTCGGGGATCTTACTATTTCAAAATTCAGTGATGGAGAAATGTCTCCCAGTTATAATGAATCAGTAAGAGGATGTACTGTATTTTTGATACAGTCAACGATGCCTTCAGCGGATAATTTATTGGAATTATGCTTAATGATAGATGCAGCCAAAAGGGCAAGTGCATATAAAGTATGTGCTGTAATTCCCTATTATGGATATGCGAGGCAGGACAGGAAAGATAGACCTAGGGTTTCAATTGCAGCCAAATTGATTGCGAACATGCTGACTTCAGCTGGAGCAGACAGGATCATGACCTGCGATTTACATGCCGGCCAAATCCAGGGGTTCTTCGATATTCCTGTAGATCACCTAAACGGTTCAGCCATTTTTGTACCTTACCTGGAAAGATTAGCAACAGAAAACATGATTTTCGCAGCACCTGATGTAGGTGGAGTGGCAAGAGCAAGATCTTATGCCAAACATTTTGAAGTCGAAATGGTCGTTTGTGACAAACATAGGAAAAGAGCTAATGAAGTAGCTTCCATGCAGGTAATCGGAGACGTGGAAGGACGTGATGTAGTATTAGTGGATGACCTGGTGGATACGGCCGGTACCTTATGTAAAGCCGCTCAAATCATTATGGATAAAGGAGCAAAATCGGTAAGGGCAATAGCCACTCATGGAGTGCTTTCCGGAAATGCTTATAATAATCTTGAAAATTCAGTTCTTCAAGAGCTTGTTATTACTGATACCATTCCCCTTAAACAAGCTTCCTCAAAAATCAGGGTCCTTACTGTGGCTGACCTTTTTTCAAAGGCCATTCATGCTGTTACAGGAAATACTTCTATAAGCTCCCTATTTATTTAAGATAAACAAACTTTTAGAGACTTTTGAATTTAATTTTAAACTCTAAAAGTTTGCTTTTTCACTTAAGTTTTCTTTATATTTCGACAAAATTTTTACCTAATAAAATGTAAAAACACTTATATTTTGTTCGGACAAAAAATATTGCATTTGCTAATATTTAAATCGGATTTCATTTTGTCAGAAATTCGTAAATTAAATGCAACTTGTTCAAATATAGGTGGAATTAGTGTTCGATGCAGTTAAAATAAAACTAATAAATTAAACGAAAAAAATATTTACATACTTTAAAAAAAGTTTTTTACATATAAATTTTTGCATTATAAATAATTTCCTTATTATTGCCTCAGGAATTCAAAAACAAACTTCCTTTTAATTGGTGATTCAATATATTTACCTTTGATTATCAATTAATTGCAATTTATTTTAACCCAACGGTAGCCTTTAAGCACAAAATTTATTGTGACTGAGCGGGCGAAGCTGTAACTAGAACTGAATTTTGTTTGTATATTCAGTTTTAATTAATTTACATCATGAAAAAATTCTTTATCGTTAGTGTTTTATCCTTATTGTTTTCCTCTTGCGCACAAAGGAACCTTGTTTATTTCAGTGATATTGACCCTTATTCAGATTTCACAGTCCCATTAAGTCAATCCAATGAGCCTAGGATTCAAATCGATGATTTATTAAGTATAACAGTAACCAGTCTCAATGCAGAATCCAATATGTTATTTAATGTGGGGGTGCTTATGCCTTCAGGAGACAGAAATAACACAGTAGTTTCCAATCCAATCAATGAAAACTATTTAGTGGATAAAAGTGGAAACATCAACTATCCTGTAATTGGATTAATCAAATTAGAGGGCCTTACCAAGCAGGAAGCAATTAACAAAATGGCCGGCCTTTTGAATGAATATGTGAAAGACCCTATTATCAATATAAGGTTTATGAACTTTAAAGTGACGGTTATCGGAGAGGTCCAAAGGCCAAATTCTTTTGTTATCCCAACCGAGAAAATAACCGTCCTGGAGGCTCTTGGTCTTGCAGGAGATATGACTGCTTATGGAAAAAGGGAAAATGTCTTGGTTATCCGTGAAATTGACGGAGTCCGAACCGCCTCCAGGATCAATCTAAATGAAAAAGGAGTTCTTAATTCACCTTATTACTATCTACAACAGAACGATATCGTTTACGTTGAACCTTATAAAACAAAGGCAATCCAAGCAGATGCCAACCCACAAAAAATCGCCGTAATACTTGCCGCCATTAACTTAACTATTGTAGTTTTATTCCAGCTAAGGTGGTTGAATAATAATTAATACGATAATAAAAATTTCAAAATGGATATTTCAGAATTATTAAAGGAGCTCGAGGAAGAGGAAAATAAAAAATCTGCAAAAGGACCGGTCAATTTTAAATATATCTTAAAAAAATATACCAAACATTGGCATTGGTTTTTAATCAGTGTTTTGGTCTGTGGAATTTCTGCATATGCCATCGCTTATTTTTCTACCCCACAATATCTTATCAGCAGTAGCCTTGTGATCAAGGATCAAAAAAAGGGATCTGATTTTACTTCCAACATGCTATTGGATGGCTCCGCTGCTTCAAGAAATATGTATGTGGTAGAAAATGAAGCAGAAGTATTCAAATCTGAAAGTTTGATGATCAAGGCCTGTCAGGAATTGAATTTCAACCATGCATTTTGGAAGCCAAACGGCCCATTTAGGTGGAAGGAAATTTATGACTGGGAAGTTCCTGTAGTTTTGACTGTTCACGAAAGAAGAACTGATTTTTTTGAAGAAATTGACGACAATACTGTAAAGATCAAAATATTGAATGATAGTTCCTTTGAATTAGAAACTCCGGAAGGAGAAAAAAAGATAGCGAAATTTGGTGAAAAATTACAGAATTTTTACGGCACCTTTTCAATCGAAAAAAATGAAACTTATGCTACTTTTTTAGATAATCACCTGAATCCTATAAAAATTGCATTTTATGACCCAATAGCTGTTGGAAAATACTTTGCTTATAACTTATCAGCAGATGTGGTCAATAAGCAGGCCAGTGTTATAGAATTATTCTTACACGCTGAACATCCAGAGAGAGGGGTCAAGGTCCTAAACAAACTCATAGAACTCTACAATAGAGAAACTGAGGATGAAAAAAATCAAATTGCTAGAAATACAATTGCATTTATAGATGAACAACTACAGGAATTGGGTTCAGAGCTGAAGGCAATTGAAAAAGAAGCTGAACAATACAAACTCAATTATTCAATTACAGATGTGGGTGCTGAATCTGAACTTTATTTAGAAAGTACAACAGCCAATAGGCAGCAAATCAGTGCTTTGAGCGTTCAAATTGACGTACTGGAATCTATCGAAGATTATATCACAAGAGATGAAAATAATTTTCAAATGGTTCCAAGTACCTTAAATATTGATGATCAAACTTTATCAGAGTTGATTGCAAACTTCAATACTCTACAAAGGCAAAGAGAAGGTATGTTAAGGACAACCCAACCGAACAATCCCATTGTCCAAAACTTAAATCAACAATTAACAAGCTTGAAAATAAGTATACTGGAAAACATCAAAAATATCAAAAACGGTTTAATGATTTCCAGAAACAGCTTAATGGCTACTGCAAGTCAGTTCCAAAGCAGAGCTTCCAAAGTTCCAACCATTGAGCGGGAATTACTGGATATCAACAGGAATCAATCAATCAAGCAGGATCATTATCTTTTGTTGACCCAAAAAAGAGAAGAAGCTATGCTGACTTTAGCGGCTACGTCCAGTAACTCTAAAGTCATTGATCCACCAAGTGCTTATGATAAGCCGGTGAAACCGAAAAAAACATTAATCTATATATTTGGTATCTTCTTAGGGCTTGGTATCCCATTTGGATTTATCTATGTGAAAGATTTGATGGATGATACCATAAGATTAAAGTCTGATGTTCAACACTTAACATCCACCCAAATTTTAGGAGAAATTTCCAATAACAAAGAGAATTTGGGAATTCTCGCACTAAGGCCCGGGAAAAAAACATTAATTGCTGAGCAATTCAGGTTTATCCGGTCTAATCTGGCTCCGATAATTTTTAAAACCAAAGGAAAAGTGATCATGGTTTCTTCAGGAATGAGCGGTGAGGGAAAAACATTTTTTAGTCTAAATCTTGCCGTAAGTTTTGCCTTGACTGGAAAGAAGGTAGCGTTACTCGAAATGGACTTGAGAAAACCTGCTCTATTATCTGCGTTGAAAATTAAAGCAAAACGGGGTATTTCGGATTTATTAAGGGAAAATAAAAGTGATGTGCACTCCATCATCCATAAATTGCATAATAATGAAAATGTAGATCTAATCGGATGTGGATCAATTCCTGAAAATCCTTCAGAATTGCTTGCCAATCCTACTCTTTTCGAGATTATAGAAAAGTTAAAGGAAAGTCATGATTATCTCATCATTGATACGGCTCCGGTAGGATTAGTTTCAGATTCCTTTATGTTATCGGAGATTTCTGATCTCACCATCTTCATGGTGAGATGTAATTACACCACTAAGGCTCAAATCCATACCATTGAAGATATCAGAAAAAACAAACGCTTTAAAAACCCAATGATAGTATTGAATGATGCTGAAATGGAAATTACCTATGGCTATGGACCAAAATACGCCGCAGGTTATTATAAGGCCTAATATTTGACACAATTTTTATTCTATGAAAATCTGGATTGATTTTATTAATACCCCTCAGGTAAGTTTTTTTGAACCATTTATTAAAAAACTGGAAAATGAAGGCCATGAGTTTATACTAACTTGTCGTGATTCTTCAAATACAGTTGATTTGCTTAAACAAAAAGGCTGGTCGCATACCATCATCGGAGACAGAGTAGAGAAATCTTTGCTCAAAAAACTATTTGCATTTCCGATTAGGGTTTTGAATTTAATTAAATTCATAAAAATCACCAAACCAGATGTAGCGATAGGACAAAGCAGTTTTTATTTACCTCTAGCAAGTAAAGTTGTTGGTGTAAATTCAATATATACCAATGATAACGAACATGCTTTGGGAAATATTCCAAGTTTTTTGTTTGCTAGTAACATATTCCTTCCTGAAAATTTATCCATATCGAAAGCAATCAAACAAGGGGCATCAAAGAAAAAAATTAAACAATACCCAGGAATTAAGGAAGGGGTTTACTTATGGGAAAAAGGTATGGAAATCCAAGAGGCAAGGAAGAATACCTCGCAAAAAAAAATTTACATAAGGCCTGAACCTCAAACAGCCCAATATTATTCCGGAAAGGAAAACTTTATGGATGATTTAATCATTGATCTTAAGGACATTTATGAAATCATTATATTAACTAGAGATGTAACTCAAAGAAAACATTACTTAGAAAGTAAATTTGATGGGATTTATGTTCCTGAAAAACCTTTAGATTTTAAATCCATTGCTACCGATTGTTTAATTTTTATAGGTGCAGGAGGTTCAATGACACGAGAAATGGCATTAATGGGCATACCCACCATTTCTGTTTACCAAGGAGAATTATTGGATGTAGACAAATATCTTATTGAGCAGGATCTTATGGTTCATAAACCAGATCTAAACAGGGGATATTTTGAGGATTTTTTAACCAACTCCAAAAATTCAAAGAAAAACCAAGGAGTCCTTCTCGAAAAAGGCAAAGAAGCCTTTGAATTATTTAAGCACACTATTTTAACTTTAAAATAACTAATTCAATTAATTCAAATTTTAAACTAATCTCTTTGTAATAATGAAAGCAGTAATTCTTGCAGGTGGATTTGGCACCAGAATCAGTGAGGAAAGCGGTGTCCGTCCTAAACCTATGGTAGAAATTGGAGGAAAACCAATACTTTGGCATATCATGAAAATTTATTCCGCTAATGGCATCAATGATTTCATCATTTGCTGCGGATATAAAGGACATATCATCAAAGAATATTTTGCGAATTACCATCTCCACAATTCAGATTTTACTATAGATCTTCAGACCAACAACATCAAAGTTCATCATCAAAAATCAGAACCCTGGAATGTCACTTTGGTGGATACCGGTGAAAATGTGATGACTGGTGGAAGAGTGAAAAGAATTAAAGATTATGTTGATAATCAGGCATTTTGTCTAACTTATGGTGATGGTGTGGGAAATGTCAACATCAGGGAAAGTATTGAATTTCATAAGTCCCAAGGTAAAGCTGTGACTATGACAGCGGTACAACAACCTGGAAGATTTGGCGTGTTTACACTTGGAAAAGGCCAAAACCAGGTCAAAGGTTTTCGGGAAAAACCAACTGGTGGAGAAAATGAAAATGCATGGATCAACGGAGGTTTTTTCATTGTAGAACCTAAGGCATTCGAATACCTTGAGGGAGATAATACCGTATGGGAAAAAGAGCCCTTGGAAAAATTGGCCGAAAACGGTGAATTATCAGCATTTAAACATTATGGTTTTTGGCAGCCCATGGATACCTTAAGAGATAAGCAGGTTTTGGAAGATCTTTGGAACAGTAATAAGGCTCCATGGAAAATTTGGTAAAAAGAACAATCATCAATTTTTATAAAAAATGAAAATTTTAATTACAGGAAATATGGGCTATGTAGGCCCTGGAGTAATCCGAAACTTAAGAAGAGCCTATCCTACAGCCCAACTGATAGGATACGATACCGGATATTTTGCAAATTGTCTGACAAATGCAACTTATTTTCCAGATGTTCCATTAGATGAGCAAATTTTTGGGGATGTCCGTGATTTTTCCCCAAGCTTGTTGAAGGGAGTAGATGTGGTGATTTATCTGGCTGCTATTTCAAATGACCCCATGGGTAATAAGTATGAAAAAGTAACTATGGATGTCAACTGTAATGCGGCACTGAAAATGGCTGAAATAGCCAAAAAAGAGGGAGCAAAATCCTTTATTTTTGCATCCAGTTGTAGCATTTATGGGGCGGCTGACGATGCCCCAAAAAGAGAAGAAGATACATTAAATCCTCTGACAGCTTACGCCAGATCAAAGGTTGGGGCGGAACAGGGACTAGAAAAAATTGCAGGTGAAAATTTCTTAGTTACGTGTTTCAGATTTGCTACTGCCTGTGGTTTTTCAAGCAGATTAAGACTGGACTTAGTACTTAATGATTTTGTTGCAGGAGCAATTACTACCAAAGAAATAAGCATTTTGAGCGACGGAACTCCATGGAGACCTCTGATTAATGTTCAGGATATGGCGAGAGCTATAGATTTTGGAGTTCAAAGAACTGCCGCAAATGGAGGAAATTTCTTAGCTGTCAACACAGGTTCTAAATCTTGGAATTACCAAGTTGTAGAGCTGGCGGAAATGGTGGCTCAAATTATTCCAGGAACCAAGGTTTCGGTCAATAAAAATGCTGCTCCTGACAAAAGGTCTTACAAGGTCAATTTTGATTTATTTGAAAAAATTGCTCCAAACCATCAGCCTGAATATGATTTGGAAAAAACTGTAAAGGACCTTTACAATAACCTTACAGCTATGAATTTTACAGATGTAAATTACAGAAAATCAGAGTTTATCAGATTGGAAATCCTAAATAGACTCCAGGAAAAACAAATGCTATCAGAATCATTACATTGGAATTGGAAATAAGAATATTATGATTTTTACAGAAACAAAATTAAAAGGAGCTTTTGAGATTGAAATCAAAAAGCTTGTTGATGAAAGAGGATTTTTTGGAAGATCCTGGTGTGCGAATGAAATGGCAGAACATGGATTAAACCCGAACGTAAGGCAAGCGAATACCTCTTTTACGAAAACAAAGGGATCTATAAGAGGAATGCATTTTCAAGTAGCTCCTTATCAGGAAAGCAAATTGGTAAGATGCACTAAGGGTTCCATTTATGATGTCATCATTGACCTAAGGCCAGACTCACCTACCTTCAAACAATGGATAGGGGTAGAACTTTCCGAGAGAAATTATAAAATGCTTTATGTTCCGGAAGATTTTGCCCATGGATTTATCACATTGGAAGACAATTGCGAAGTAACTTATTTAGTTACCCAGTTTTATACACCGGGAGCGGAAGCAGGAATAAGGTGGAATGATCCTGCGTTTGGAATAGAATGGCCTTTGGACCCCACTGTTATTTCTGAAAAAGATAGAAATCATCCTAACTACTTTTAAATTAATTTGATATGATTATTATAGATACAGCCCTTCAAAAAAGAGCAGAAGAAAACAATCCTGTAAGAGTTGCCATGATTGGTGCAGGTTTTATGGGAAGGGGTATAGCCAACCAAATTATAAATTCAGTTCCAGGAATGGAATTGGTGGCAATATTTAACAGGACTCTCGAAAAAGCCAAAAGAGCATATTCCGAAGCAGGAATTGAAGATTATCACTACGTGGATTCCAAAAACAAATTGGAAGATAACATCAGGACCAATAAATACAGTGTGACTGATAATCCATACATTCTATGCGAGGCCGAAGGAATAGATGCCATTATCGAGGTTACCGGGACCATTGAATTGTCTTCCCATTTAATCCTCAAAGCTTTTGAAAACAAAAAGCATGTCATCTTAATGAATGCTGAAGTCGATGGTACAATCGGACCTATTTTGAAAGTTTATGCCGACAAAGCAGGAGTTGTGCTTACCAATGTGGATGGAGACCAGCCAGGTGTGGAGATGAATCTTTACAGATTTGTAAAATCCATAGGTTTAAAACCGGTAGTTTGTGGAAATATCAAAGGATTACATGATCCCTACAGAAACCCTACTACCCAGGAAGGTTTTGCCAAACAGTGGGGCCAAAATCCGCAAATGGTTACCTCTTTTGCCGATGGTACCAAAATTTCCTTCGAGCAGGCCATTGTAGCCAATGCTACTGGAATGAAAATAGCCAAAAGAGGCATGTTTGGGCCTACTGTTCCAAGTGGCACCCACCTCAAAGATATCGTGCAGGATTTGTATCCTTTAGAAGCTGTTCTAGAAGGTGAAGGAATAGTAGATTATGTTGTTGGAGCAGAACCAGGACCCGGTGTGTTTGTATTAGGAACACATGAAGATCCAAAACAAAAACATTATTTAAACTTATACAAAGTAGGGAAAGGCCCTCTTTATTTGTTCTACAACCCATACCATCTTTGCCATTTTGAAGTTCCTCTTACCGTTGCCCGTGCAGTATTATTCAGAGATGCGGCTGTTACCCCTATTGGAAAGCCAATGGTTGATGTGGTGGCCACAGCAAAAATTGACCTCAAACAGGGTGAGAAAATTGATGGATTAGGAGGATATATGACCTATGGGCTTTGTGAAAACTATGATGTTTCTTTAAAAGAAAATCTTTTACCCATTGGCTTGGCTGAAGGTTGCTTGATTAAAAATGATGTGCCTAAAGACAAAGTATTGACCTATGATGATGTGATTCTACCAGAAAACAGGCTTTCGGATAAATTAAGGGCAGAACAAATCTCCCACTTTGGTTAAGTAATATTTAAAAATTAAATCATAAAAACTGATTTTAAAAATTTCATTTCTTCAAATAATAATTAATCATTCTTTTTTAAGGATTAGCTTTTTATTTGATTAAAATAGTGATAACCTAGTAATATTTTAGCTATGGTAGATTCAATTTTTCAAAAAATCTGGAGCAATTCCCCTTATGTGAAGGAAGAAAATGCTTACAAGCAGTTAGTGGATTTAACCCAAGATCTGATCAAACTTTATGATCAACAGGGAAGATTATCAGAGAATCCCTTTGAACCTTCGAGGAAAAGAACTTTAAGTCTTCCTTTAGAAGAAATTAAGGGGGAGCTTGAAAACAAAATCTGTTTAGTCACAGGAGGTCTCGGTTATGTTGGCAGAACCTTGATAGGAGATTTGTTGAAATTCAATGTTTCCAAAATTTTTATCGTGGACATTAAATCACCCTCTCAACAAATCCAGGCTTTATTTGGAGAAAAAGTCCAATATATTCAATGTGATATAAGGGACGAAAAATTCATAGCTGATTGTATAAAAAATTGCCAACCGGAAATTGTTTTCCATACAGCTGCAATAAGAGACCCTGGATATGCTGAAAATCATATAATAGAGACAGTCCAAACCAATGCTATTGGTACCTGGAACCTCGTAAATGCTTGTGAAAATACCCCTTCAGTGAAAAAATTGGTTTTTTCTTCAACTGGAAAGGCCAGTCGTTATTTAACTGATGAGATCTATGCTTCGACCAAAAAAATCTGTGAAAATATTTTTGACACATTTTCACAGATTGGAAGAATTAATTATGGGATGGTCCGTTTCACGCATATTTATGATAACAGTTTAATGGATCTTGAATTAAGTAATACAGCAGAGACTGGCGATTATGTTCGGATCCATTCCCCTGGAAAATTTGTTACTGCACAAAATTTATCCGAAGCTTCCTATTTGATGCTTAATGCCTTGGTTTACATGGAGCCGAAGCAATGTAATTTTCTCCTGGTAAGATACTTGGAATGGCCTGTTGAAAGTCTTGAAGTTGCTTTATATTACATAAAGAAAAGTGGCAGGAAAATTCCCATAGTATTCAGCGGAAATCCCAAAGGATATAAAGAGAAGTTTTTTAGAGGTCAATTGGATTGGAATAAACCTAGTGAATTAAATCTTTTGATCAACGTTTACGAAAATCAAAAAAGAAAAATCAATAAGGCAGGTGATATCATCATTTCCAGTATAATTCCGGGTAAAAAAGATACTTTATTTGAGTTGATAAAGGATTTAAAAAACAACGAAGATCCAAATAAACTTAAGGAGATTTTATATACAGGTTCTAAAAAATTATTGGAGGAATCCTTGAAAATTGTAAATCCAAAGGACACAGTAAACATTTTAAAATGGGGTATTTCTCCTAAGTTTTTAGAAGCGGAAAAAACAACTATAGATGATTATGGCCATGTTGTCCCGATTTTGGTCAATTCTCTTAAGGATTCAGAATATATTAAAGAGATTCAATCGCTTTTACCTCAACAAAAAGAATTTGTAGAAATCAAAAAATGAAGTTGGTAATTCCCAAAACCATATTGACCAATATTATTTCCCAAGTCGAACTGGTAAATGAAGAATCCTGCGGATTCTTGATCGGGATACAAAGCGAAGATTTTAAATCTATTGAAAATTATATTAAAACAGAGAATATCAGCAAAGAGGATAAAAAAAAACGGTTTGAGATAGCTCCATTAGAATATTTGAAAGCTGAAAACTCAGCTATTTCTAACGGTTGGGATTTATTGGGTATTTACCATACCCATTTGGATTCTGCCCCTATTCCCTCAAAAACTGATTTAAAGTTTGCATTAGAAGGATTTTCATACCTAATAATTTCAATTAACAATCAAAGATTTCATTCCATGAGATCATGGACAATGGATAAGAATAAGTTTTTTAAAGAAGAAAATTTAAAGATTTTAAATGTTTAAAATTATGGCTACAGTTTTTATACCCACACCCCTAAGAAAATTCACCAATAACAATTCAAAATTGGATGTACAAGCAGGTACAATTGGAGAATTATTAGAGAAACTTTCAGAGCAGTACCCGGCCTTAAAAAATTATCTTTTTACGGGTGAAGGTGAAATTCCCTCCTTCTTAAATATTTTTGTGGATGAGGATGACATCAGAAATCTTCAGGAAAAAGATACCTTGATCAAGGAAAACAGTGTGGTAAGCATTGTCCCTGCCATTGCTGGAGGTTCTGATGATGAAATAAGTTTTTCAAAACCCGAGCTTGCACGGTACAATAGACATATAATTATTCCTGAATTCGGATTAGAGGCCCAAAAAAAACTTAAAAAGGCCAAAGTTTTAGTAGTAGGTTCCGGCGGCTTGGGAAGCCCAATGCTTTTATACCTTGCAGCGGCAGGTGTGGGCACTATTGGTATCATTGACTTTGATGTCGTTGATGACAGTAATTTACACCGACAGGTGCTTTTTGGGGTAAATGAAGTTGGAAAACCAAAAGTTGAAGCGGCCAAATGGCGATTGGAACAAATTAACCCCTACATAAATATAGTTGTACATAATGCGCAGCTTTCCTCTCAAAATGCAATGGAAATAATCAAAGATTATGATTTGGTGGCTGATGGTACTGATAACTTTCCTACAAGATATTTGGTTAATGATGCCTGTGTGTTATTGAACAAACCCAATGTCTATGCCTCAATTTTTCAGTTCGAGGGTCAAGTTGCAGTTTTTAATTATACGGATAAAAATGGAGTATTAGGACCTAATTATAGGGACCTATACCCTACTCCACCCCCTCCGGGATTGGTGCCAAATTGCGCAGAAGGTGGTGTTTTGGGAGTATTACCTGGAATCATTGGAAGTTTACAAGCCCTTGAGGTAATCAAAGTAATTACCGGTGTTGGGGAACCATTAAGTGGAAAGCTTTATACTTTTGACGCACTGACATTTCAGTCTAGAACATTTTCTATAAAAAGAAAAGCCTACAATCCACTCAATGGTGAGAACCCTACTATCCATGAATTGGCAGATTATGAACAATTCTGCGGGATGCCTGCTGTGGAGAGAAAAGTGAAGGAAGTCACAGTGGAGGAATTCCAGGATATGAAAAATAGTGGCTTTGATTTCCAATTGATAGATGTCAGAGAAATCCATGAATTTGAGGATTCCAACCTTGAGGGGATATTGATTCCTCTAGCGGAGGTTCTAGAAAAATCACATCTCATTTCAAAAGAAAAACAAGTAATTATCCATTGCAGATCTGGAGCAAGAAGTGCAAAAGCTATCAGAGAACTGGAAGATAAATTTGGATTTGATAACCTTTACAATTTAAAGGGTGGAATATTAGAATACCTTCAGTCTTTTCAGGAAATTAAATCTTGAAAACGCTTATAAATAAGTTTAATATTATGAAGTATACCATAGCTCTTCCTGTGACAAAGACCAGATTCTTAAAAGAAACATTGGAGAGCATTAAAAATCAATCTTTTCAGGATTTTGAATTGATCATTAGGAATAATGGAAAAGACAAAAAAACGAAGGATGAAATAGAATCTATGGTTCAAAGTTGGTTGGAAAAACCAAACGTAAAGTATTTTGTCAGTGAGCAACAGCTCACTATGCCGCAAAATTTCAATCAAATCCTTGATGTTGCCACAGGCGAATATTTTACTGTACTGAGTGATGATGATTTAATTGAGCCTGACTTTCTACTGGAAATTGATAAATTGATTGAACAATACAAAGGAGTTGATGTATTTCACTGTCGGGTGATTATTATTGATGAAAATGGAGAATTTTCAGGTATCTCCGAATTGTGTCCTGAATTTGAAACACAATTGGATTTCGTATATCATAGAATTACCTCAAAAAGACATTTTTATCTTTCGGATTTTGTGGTAAAAACTTCCCCATTAAAAGATATTGGAGGTTTTAATGAAAAATGTAATGGTTGGGGATTAGATGAAATCACCTGGTCAATACTGGCAAAAAAGGGTGTAGCATATGCCAATCAACCCCTTTTAAAATATCGGGTCTTTTCAGGAAATCATACTTTATCAAAAGAAAATTTAAAAAACAGGTTTTTAGATAATGAAATTATTTATGAAACCCAGAAAAAAATAATTGAGGAACATCCATACCCCGCATTATATCCAAAGGATTTCTTATTAGAGCTCAATGAAAAAAGAAAAGGAAAATTGAATGATTTGGTTTTTTCCCA
Organism: Shivajiella indica; assembly: GCF_042683085.1. NCBI lineage: Bacteria > Pseudomonadati > Bacteroidota > Cytophagia > Cytophagales > Cyclobacteriaceae > Shivajiella > Shivajiella indica. Next base: position 159,589 of record NZ_JBHUIV010000025.1, read on the forward strand.
ATATTCCCTCTCAGGTTCCTTTTTTGGGAAATTAGGTTTTTATTTGAGGTATCAAAAAAATATTTCAATAAAAAGCCTAATTAGGAACTTAGCCAAATGACTTTTTCAATTTAGAACACTTATTTTCATGTCCTTAATAAGCAAATTACAAAACAACAAAGTATTTAAGAATTTTTCATACCTAACCATAGGCAATGCAGTTTCACAGGTACTTTCCCTGGTCACTGTTCTTAAAATTACCCATTTTTTCACTCCGGATGATTACGGACTTTTTACTTTTATCACTACACAGGGATTACTTTTGCTTGCATTAAGTGAGCTGGGAATCAAACAAATTATCATCAGGGCCATTGCAAGAGATCCTGAAAGAACCAGTGATTTAATTATCAATGGCTCAATCTTAAGATTCCTGTCTGTAACCGGCTTAACTTTAATTTATCTACTTTATAATCATTTTTTTGGCACCCTAGATGCTTTTCAGGTCATTTTGGTGGGTGCATGCGCCATGTCCCATGCTTTCTGGAATATGCTGGAATATGCATTTCTGGGTCATCAAAAAATGCTTTTCCCCTCCCTTCTAAAAATAGCATACAGTATATTATGGTTTACCTCGATTTTTATATTACCGCAAGCCTATTTTTCAGTCAATAATCTAATATATATTTTTATACTTTTAAATGGAGTCCAAGGTGTTGGTTTCGTATTCCTGATCAAGAAGAATAACCTATTAATTGGACCTACCTCAAATTTCTTTAAATCCACGAAAGCCATACTTATTGAAAGTTGGCCTTACTTCAGTGTCATGTTGGTCATGATACCTATCCAATCTTTTCATAATATTTATTTAGAACTCAATTCCACTGTTGATGAAATAGGTTTTTTCAATTTGGCAAGAAGACTTTTAGCGCCAGTTCAAATGGTTTTGGATTATGCGCTGATCGCCGCTTTTCCAAGTCTTTCGGCTCTTTGGATATCGGATAAAAAGAAGTTTTATAGCATCATATCCAATGGCTTTCAATATTTTATGTTAGTAGGATTGGCCTTAACTTTTTTATTTACCTTGTTTGTTGAAGAGATTGTAATTCTACTATTTTCTGAGGCTTATTTGCCCTCAGTTACGGTAACACAAATGCAAGTATGGTTTACCTTTTTAATGGCAGTGAACAGGACTATTTCTATCGTTTTTGGTGCCATCAATGAAGAAAAATTGCTTTTTAAATTATCCATCATCAATGCAGTAATTTCCATTCCTATGTTATATTATGGTAGCCAATTCGGAGCTTATGGCTTATCAGTTGGTTATGTATTATCATTTGCCATTTTGGAGATTTATCTTTGGATAATTTTCACTAAAACAATTCATGTAAAAATAAAGAATGACTTAATAATGTGGTTTTTGGCAATATTATTGTTCATTGTTTCATTCTTTTTCTCTGAATTAAAGTCAATACCTTTTAAATTGTTTTTGGCCATTCTTGTTTTGACTCCAATTTCAATATTTTTATACCGTCAAAAAAAAGTGAAAAATGAGTGAAAGGGTAAAAGGTATTCTATTATTTGTTTTAGTCTTAGTAGCTTTAAGATTTTTTGAAATCCGGTTTGCTGGAGATCTAATTGGAATAAAGATTCCTATTGTAATTCTAACTCTTATTTCTATATATTCCTTAAAGTCTTTTTTTAAATATCAGGGTGGTTTTTCTTTACCCATTCGGTTAATGACTTTTGCAACATTTTTTTCGATAATTATTTCATTATTGGTTTGGGGCCAAAGTATTCCTCAAAGCTTCAGATCTACAGCTATAATTCTAATATATCCTGTATTTTTTCTTCTAAAGGATTACAATTTCAAAACAAGACTAATAGAACAAGTTATACTACTTTTGGGTTTTATTTATGTCGTATTATATTTTTTTCAATTCCAATTTCCTCAGAAAGCTTTTTTCGGATATGCTTTAGGGGCAACAGAGGGAGACTATTCTGACGAAGGTAGAGGTATAATTAGAATAATATTCCCTGGAGCTGGGGTATTTTGGTTAGCAGTATTTATATCAATTTGTAAAATCACTTCAAAAGTAAAAACAGCATATTATCATATAGTCTTTGCCATTTTAGGAATAGTCATCCCTATTCTCCAAGTTATAAGACAACTCGTGGCATTTATAGTTGTACTTTACACTTTCCACTTTGGTGTCCAATTATCCTTAGCAAAAAAGTTATTATTTATAGCTGCTTTTTTTGGAGTAAGTATTTATGTTATAAGTTTAGATTTACCTTTTATCAATTCTTTAGAGGAAACAACAAGAAGAGATACAGAACTGGGGTCAGATTATATACGGGTGGTAGCTGGGAAATATTTTCTTTTTGATTTTTCCGACAATATTTTAAGTCAAATTTTCGGTAATGGATTCCCTAATTACAATAGCAATTATGGTAAAGCTATGTCCAAGTTGACTGGTCAGGGTTATTTTCTTGAGGATATTGGAATCATTGGATTATATACTCAAGCAGGAGTTTTTGCAGTCCTAGCTTGGTTAATAATTTTTTATAAAAGCTTTACAATACCTATTCCAAAGGAATATATGTACTGCAAGTATTATATTTGGATGATTCTTGTCACTTCATTAACATCGGGGTCAATTTTTAATATTCATTTCACTATTAGTAGCGTTTTGGTCTTATACATTTATCATATAGAAAGCCAAAATATTGGAAAAGATAAGTTAAAAAAGTTATTAGTCTATTTGCAAAAGAAAAACATAAGTTTGGAAGAAATCAAAAAAGAATCACCTGCAACTTCAATTTAATATTTTTCCCAATGAAAGTATTGTACTTATCAAGTCCATTTTATTTTGATATGGACTTATCTCTAATCCAAAAATTAAAGGAAAAAACTGAATTGCTTTTTCTTATTGATGTCCCAAGTTATGCTTCAAAATATACAGCATTTGATATTAGCGTTAAAAAAAATGCAGGAATTTATTCAGCCTCTGATTATAAGGAATTAAATCAATATTCTGAATTTATAGATCTTAAAAGAACCTATATAATAAATAGGACTTCAAAAAAGACATATACATTATCTAATTTTTTACTTCAATTTCAAATAAATGAATTTTTGAAAAAATGGAATATTGATGTGATCCATGTTAATGGTCTTTTGAAACCAACCTTTTTATGGTTTTTACTTGTCAATAAAAGATCCAGAATACTTACCGTTCATGATCCATTTCCACATTCAGGAGAGAATTCCAGAAAAGTTCAACTCATTAGAAAACTTAACCTCCGTTTTTTTAAGAACTTTATACTATTAAATGATACGCAAAAACTAGAGTTTGCCAATAAAGAAAAAATCCCCTTAGAAAATATTTTTATTTCCCGGTTAGGTGCTTATACCTACCTTAGTTTATTTAACGCAAAAAAGACCTCTTCTGAAGAAAAAAAGGAAAATAGCCTGCTTTTTTTTGGTAGAGTAAGTCCCTACAAAGGAATTGAAGAACTTTGCAAAGCCATTTTAATTGTAAAAAAAACAATACCTGATGTGGAATTGATCATTGCTGGTAGTGGAAGATATTGGTTTGACATTGAACCTTACAAAGCATATAAAAACTTTAAATTCATCAATAGATTCATCACTACAGAGGAGCTTGTCAAATTAATACATCAGACACAATTAGTAGTTTGCCCATATAAAGATGCCACCCAAAGCGGAGTCATCATGACTGCTTTTGGATTGAATAAGCCGGTAATTGCAACAAATGTGGGAGGACTTAAAGAAATGGTGAAACATAAATACACCGGTTCTCTCCTTGAACCTAATAATGTGGACGCTTTGGCAAAAGAAATCATCCATTTGCTTGAAAACCCTCTTTTGGTGAAAGAAATGGAAAATAATATCAAATTGGAAAATGAGAAAGGGGAAAACAGCTGGGAAATTATAACTAATAACTTGATCAATCATTACAAAACAATTAGCTAAAATTAAGTATGCGGATAGTTCAGGTGATTTATTCTCTTACCCAAGGTGGTGCTGAAAGGTTTGTAGTGGATCTTTCCAATGAGTTGGCCAAAGAAGATGAAGTCTATCTATTGACGTTTAGAAAGGATAGCGAGGAGAATAATGGTTTTTATAAAAGTGAAATAGCTGACAAAGTTAGATACATCAACTTGCCACTAAAAAAAGGATTTCGCTTTGCTGATGTTCTGACAATTAATAAACTAATTTTGGAAATAAACCCAGATGTAATCCACGCCCATTCAAATGCAATTTATTATTTTCTTTTAAAATCCATTTTTTCAAACCAAACAAAGGTTTTTCATACCATCCATAATGATGCATTTTTTGACGGTAGAAAAAAAATACCATCTCTGATTAGAAAATATTTTTATAAATTCAAAAAAGTCATCCCGATTACCATTTCGGATAAAAGCAATGAATCTTTTCGCCAATTTTACAAAATGGAAGTTTCATCCCTGATATATAATGGAAGGATGCGGCCTTCTAAAACAAATCTTTTCAACAATGTGCAACATGAAATTGAGTCAATAAAAAAAACATCGGATGACTTGGTTTTTATTCATATTTCAAGATTTAATGAAACTCAAAAGAATCATCTTCTTTTGTTAAAGGTGTTTAACAAATTATGTCAAAATTATGATAATTTAGTATTGATAATAATTGGAAGGGATTATGATAAGCAAGAAGCTGATAAGCTATTACATATAAAGAATCCACAAACTTTTTTTTTGGGGAACAAGGTAAATGTTGCTGATTACCTGTATTGTTCAAATGCTTTCTGCTTAACTTCAAATTTTGAAGGACTACCCATTTCACTTTTGGAAGCATTGGCCTGTGGAGTAGTACCCATTTGCACTCCTGTTGGTGGTATAGTTGATGTGGTCACAGATGGTAAAACAGGTTACCTGAGTGAGGAAATCAATGAAGAATCATATTATATAGCAATGGAAAAATTCGTAAAAAACCCAAATAAGATTCAAAAAAAGGATTTAATAGAACTATTTGAAACTTCTTTTTCTATTGAATCCTGTGCTAAAAACCACAGACAACTTTATGAAGAAATTTTGAACTCATAAAGCATTATTTCGGTGAATATGAAAATTTTAAAATTGCATGAACATAAAACAAACCCTGGAGGAATAGTTAGTCTTCAAAATGACTTAAAATCATTTTATACCCAATCAAACAATAGATATTTTTACTTTAGAACCGGTAAAATTGTCAATCATCCTGTTTTATCTAACCCTCTAGTGAGGTTTATTGATTTAGCTTTTTCCTATCTTCTTTATCCATTTTATTTGTTGTATTTGAGACCTGATGTTATTGAAATCAATTCATCTTTGGTAAAAAAATCATTTTATAGGGACCGTGTTTACCTAAAGTTAACAAAAATATTCTCAAGAAAATCCAAAACTATCCTTTTTAACCATGGCTGGAATGATGATTTCAAAAATCAATTATGTGGGCAAAATAATTCAGTATTGAAGGACTTCTATAATGCTTTTGATAAAATTATCTTATTAGCAAATTACTTTAAATTGGAGTTAGGTGAAATTGGAGTTGATACCTCGAAAATCCGCATTATAACTACGGGTATCAATTATAAAGATTTTGAAAATTTAAATGTCAAGAAAAAATTTTCCAATCGCCTATTATTTCTATCCAGAGTTGAACCGGAAAAAGGCATTTATCAATTTTTGGAAGCCATACCAACTTTATTGAAGTTCAATAAAGACTTTATATTTGATATAGCCGGAGATGGAGAAGCATTAGAAAGTGTAAAAAATCATGAAATAAGTAAAAATTTTAAAGACCATATCGTTTTTCATGGATATGTTTTGGGCAAAGAAAAAATTGACCTCTTTAAAAACGCAGCAATTTACATTTTCCCTTCTTATCACGGAGAGGGTTGTCCAGTATCAGTTTTGGAAGCAATGGCAGCGGGCCTGCCTGTGATATATACGGAAGTGGGAGCTTTGAAAGAACTTTTAAAAGATGGAGAAAATGGTATTTTGATTCCCCCCCAAGATTCCAAATCATTGATTGAGGCAGTTATTCAACTTCACAATGGACCAGATTTAAGGATAAAAATGGGAAATACCAATAAAGAAATTGCTGAAAAAGAATTTGATTTAAAAAAAATATTTACAGAATTAGAACAAATATATAAGCTCTAATTGATGAACCTTATTATTACATATGATTATGAATTATTTGGTGATGGTTCTGGCCATATATTCAAACATATCATTGAGCCCACAGATAAAATTTTACAAATCTGTGAACAACACCAAATCAAAACTACGCTATTTTTTGAAGTAGTGGAATATTGGTATATAAAAAAAGAATGGGATAAGGGAAATCAAATGGGATATACCCAAAACCCAATCCTAGCCATTGAAAACCAATTAAAAAAGGCCTATAAAAATGGTCATGATATACAATTGCATTTTCATCCCCAATGGCTCGGTGCAGAATTTAAAGTCGGAAAGTGGCATTTGAAAATGCAAAATTGGAGATTGGGAGACTTTGAACCAACGGATGGTATAGACACTTTAAATTTATTTTTGAAGGGTATTGAAACGATAAAACAAATCTTAAAACCCCTCGATTCCGATTATGAACCGACCATTATCAGAGCAGGGGGCTATAATATACAACCTTCTACGTTGGTTGCAGATGCAATGCTTAATACAAGATTAAAAATTGACAGTTCTGTGTATCCTGGCGGTTATGAAAATGGGGCCTTATCCAGATACGATTACAGAAATGTTACACACGATAAGGATTACTGGATACCAGACCTCAATGATTTCAGCAAAGCAAATAGAAATCTAAACACATTGAAGGAAATACCCATTTTTTCATTAAATATCCCTCGTTGGAAGAAATTTACCTTTGAAAGGATTAAATCTATTTTAGTAAACAAGGATTCTGCAATGAAAAGCGTTAAAGCTAAAACAGCGCAAAAAAGTAAAATTGAAAAAATAAAATATTGGTTTGAAAAAGAGGCTGTAACCTGGGATTTTTGTCTTTTCAGTAAGAATCTAAATAAGTATTATATTAAGTTTATTAATAAACAACTTCAAGGTAAGAGGGATACTTTTATATTGATAGGACATCCTAAAAACTTTACCTCCCCTAAAAGCCTGTCTCAATTAATAAAACTGGCAAAGAAAAACGGTTTTGAATTCATTACATTACAAGAATATGCAAAAAGAATTAGTTCTTGATTCCTTTTTAAGACTTAAGCAATATGTAGAAAAAGAGGAATACAAAGGTTGGGATCCCTACGATGGATTAAATTCTAAAGTGTATCAACAAATACCATTCAGTAACTGGAAATACCCACGCTGGTTTTGGATTCAATTGTTCAAAAGAAACCCATTTAACCTAAGGGACTTGTTAAGGGTTCCAAAAGATTATAATACCAAAGGCATTGGTTTGTTCTTACATGGTTATTGCCAGCTTTACAAACTCAGTTTGAATGGAATTCATGAATTTGGAAATCCTGAAGAACTAAAAGAAAAGATTGATTTTTTGGGTAATTTATTAATTGAACTACGGTCTCCTGGATATAGTGGTTTTTGTTGGGGATATAATTTCGATTGGCAAAACCGTGTTTTTTTCCAGCCTAAAGGAACGCCTACGGTGGTAGCTACCTCTTTCGTCGCTAATGCATTACATGAAGCATATTTAGTAACCAAGGAAGAAAAATACCTGAATGGAATCCTATCATCTTGCAAGTTTATCTGTGAAGACCTAAATAGGACTGAATATGGAAATGGCAAATTTATTTTTTCCTATTCCCCTTTGGACAAATCCCAGGTATATAATGCTTCTCTTCTAGGGGCACGGCTTTTGGCACAGGGATATGTGTATACAAAGAATGAGGAATGGTTGGATTTAAGCCAAAGGGCAGTAAAAACCATAATGAAACTTCAGGACAATAAAGGGGGCTGGGTGTATGGTGCGGCTAATAACCAACAATGGATTGACAGTTTCCACACCGGATTCAATTTGGAATGTATTTCAGATTACATGAATTATACCGGAGATAAAAGTTTTGAAAAAGAATTGCAAAAAGGAACCAATTATTATCTCCACAATTTTTTCCTGACCGACGGCACTCCAAAATATTATCACAACCATATTTATCCTATTGATATCCACTCGCCTGCCCAGTTTATCATAACTTTGATTAAACTTAATAAATTAGAGGAAAATATTGACTTGGCAGAAAAAGTGTTGAACTATACTATTCATAATATGCAGGATAAAGAAGGATATTTCTATTACCAACTTAAGAAAGGGATTTCAAGTAAAATTCCATATATGCGATGGGCACAAGCTTGGATGTTTTATACTTTTGCTAATTTTATTCTTATCAAAACAAAATAAGATGAAAATCAACCTATTTGTCTTTGGTATGCCTAGAAGTGGAACTAAATTATTAAGGGAATTACTTAATTCTAACCCTTCAATTTTTATTCCTGAAGCTGAATCTCAATTTTTCCCATTTTTATTTAAAAAATATGGTTCAATCATTGATTTTTCTAGCGAAAAAATAAAAAACCAATTTATTTCAGATATTAAAAATTCTTTATTTATTTTTTATTTGAAGACAGAATTTGATTACAACACTAATCTAGACTATCTAAATAATAAAAAAGAAAAGGAAAAATTAAGTGATATACTTACTGAATTGTTTCTCAATTTCTGTGAAAAAAAACATGTGAAGTATTTAGGAGATAAAACTCCTGAATATTTGATTCATACTGAATTACTTTTCGAGGAATTTCCAAATTCAAAATATATTCATCTAGTTAGAGACCCAAGAGATTATGTCCTTTCCATGAATAAGGCATGGGGCAAAAACATCTATCTTGCAGCCACCAAATGGAATGAATACATAACTAATTTTCAAGCTAAAAAGAAAAAACTCGGAGCTAATTTAATAGAAATTAAGTATGAAGATTTGATTTCCGAAACTGAAAAAACATTAAAGGATATTTGCAACTTCCTTGAAATCGATTTTAATAAAAATATGCTGACACCCAATAAGTCGGTTGAAAATAAAGGAGATGCAATAGGACAAAATAAAGTAAAAAAAGACAACTTTAATAAATTCCTGAATCAGTTAAGTAAAAGTCAAATTTTGGAACTGGAGCAAATTGCCTTTATTGGAATGCAGGAATATGGATATCAAATTTTGAATTCGGATTCAATTACCCAATCTAAGAAACCCCATAAAATAAAGCTTAAACTATATAGGATTCAAGATATTTTTGCTGTTGCTTTCGATGCATTTAAAATCTATGGAATTAAAAATGGTCTAAAAAAACTAATTTTCTCCCAAAAACAATTTGCAACTAAAAACTAACGAATTACTTTTTTCCTAATTATAAAGAAGTTTAAACCAATTAGTTAAATCTTCCTTGAAATTCAGTTATGGAAGCATATTTTACAGCTATAATTGTTATAATACTTATAATAAGCTTATATAAAAACTTATTAAAACCTTCCTTAATTTTTATCTTAGCTGTATTCTTACTAATAATAGCTCAAGTAATAACCGTTGAAGACTTTCTTTTGGGTTTAGCCAACAAACAGATTGTGGTCATCTTTTTGTTGATGATTTTAACTTCTGGGCTGAGAACTGCCCTAGGAAATGATTTTTTTTTCAGGTTATTTAAAAAAAATTTAAGCCCCTTTTCATTTCGCTTAAGGATGATGGCATTGGTTGCCTCTGTCTCGTCCTTATTGAACAATACTCCGGTCGTAGCATTTATGATCCCCTATGTAAAATCATGGACAGATGAGCAAAATTATCCTGCTTCGAAATTTTTGATACCTTTATCTTTTGCCACCATATTGGGGGGAATGATTACCGTGGTCGGTACATCAACCAACTTGGTGTTAAATGGCCTTATTAGCCAACAAAACTTATCACTTTTAAAATTTACAGACTTTTTCTTTTTGGGCTTATTAGTGACAATAACAGGTATTCTTTATTTGGCATTCTTCAGTGATAAGTTTTTACCTGAACACAGAGACAATAAGGAAACTGTAATGGAGCAAATTAAAGATTACATTGTTGAAACTTTTGTTGCCAAAAACTCTCCCCTTATTGGAAAAACTATCCAAGAGGCAGGATTAAGGCATCTAAAAGAACTTTTTTTAGTGGAGATCAAAAGAGGAGATAGATTAATTACTCCTGTAGATCCCAGTAGAATTTTACAGGAGTCAGATCGTTTATATTTTACTGGTAATACCCATTCAATATTAAGGCTCATTAATGAAAAAAATGGATTAAAAATTTCTGAAGATTCCCATATTTCAAAAAACAAATTCTTTAAACTTTCTGAAGCCATCATTCCAACAGGAAGTTCTTTAATTGGACAAACACTTAAATCCTGTGATTTTAGGGACACCTATAAAGGCTCGGTGATTTCAGTATATAGAAACAGGGAAAAAGTAAGTGGTAATCTTGGGGAAATCAAACTGACAGCAGGTGATTTGTTATTGATGCTTGTCAGTGAGGAAAAAGACTATTCCGAACATTGGAAAGATTTGATCTTACTCCAAAAGAAAGGAAATGTTGAAAAAAAAATAGAGTGGAAATCGAAGTGGAATATCATTTTAACCGTTTTGCTGTTACTGTTAGGGATAACAGGTATTTTGGATCTTTTTTTAGCGGTATTGATGGGAATTCTTTTGCAGATAATTGGAAAATTAACCAACCTATCCTCCATAAAAAATGCGCTGGATTTAGACCTTTTGGTAATTCTGATTTGTGCTTTGGCAATCGGAACCGCCATCAGATCCTCAGGAGCCGCTGATCTTTTTGTTAACACTATTACAAATCTAAATCCAAATTTACCGTCTTGGAGCAACATTGCTATATTATTTATCACTACTTTGATCCTAACCTCAATAATCACTAATGCTGCCGCTGTTTCCATCATGTTTCCAATTGCCTATCAGATGGCAGAATTACATTCGCATCATACTACGCCTTACTTTGTGGCCATTGCCTTCGCCGCGTCAGCAGATTTCATAACCCCAATTGGTTATCAAACCAATTTGATGGTCATGGGACCTGGTAATTATGCTTTCAAGGATTATACTAAAATTGGATTGCCTCTTACAATTATCTATTCTATTATTGTATTAACTTTTATTAATTATTATTATCAATTGTGAGCGAAAAAAACATTCATCCTAATATTTTCAAGGTAAAACAAGAACAAAGAATTGCCTTGATGAAACAAAAGCCGAAGTTAATTTGGTTTACAGGACTATCAGGTTCAGGTAAATCTACTTTAGCCAACGGAACTGAAGTACAATTACACGAAAAAGGATTCAAAACATTCCTGTTGGATGGTGATAATGTACGTGCGGGCCTGAACAAAGATTTAGGGTTTTCTGAAGAAGATAGAATTGAAAACATCAGGAGAATTGGTGAAGTATCAAAGTTAATGTTAGATGCTGGTCTAATTGTCATTTCAGCCTTTATTTCTCCTTTTCGACATGATAGAAAGCTTATTGAGCAATTGGTAGGAAAAGACAATTTTTTAGAGATTTTTGTAGATTGTCCACTAGAAATTTGTGAACAAAGAGATGTAAAAGGACTTTATAAAAAGGCAAGACAAGGCATCATCCAAAATTTTACCGGCATCAATTCACCTTATGAAAAACCTTTGAGTCCATTTCTTAGAGTCCAAACAGATCAAATGGAACTTGACAAGGCTATTCAGCTTATAATCAAAAAAGTACAACCCGAATTAAAAAAATATTAATCCTTAAATTATTTTTACCATGCAATATTACCTTACCCATTTAAGGGAATTAGAAGCAGAAGCAATATATGTGATACGGGAAGTTGTTGCACAATTTGAAAGGCCGGCACTCTTATTTTCAGGTGGTAAGGACAGTATAGTCCTTTCTCATTTAGCAAAAAAAGCTTTTTTCCCTGCTAAAATTCCTTTTCCTTTGATTCACATAGATACAGGGCACAATTTTCCGGAAACCATTGAATTTCGTGATGCTCTCGTCCAAAAACTTGGAGTTCAATTGATAGTCGGTTCTGTACAAGAGAGTATAGATAAAGGTAGGGTTAAAGAAGAAACCGGCCTAAATGCGAGCCGTAATGCTTTACAAACCATTACACTTTTGGATACACTTGAAGCTTATAATATTGATGCTGCTATGGGTGGGGCCAGAAGAGACGAGGAAAAAGCAAGGGCTAAAGAAAGATTTTTTTCCCACAGGGATGAATTTGGGCAATGGGATCCAAAAAATCAAAGGCCGGAATTATGGAACCTTTTTAATGGTAGAAAGCAGCACGGGGAACATTTCAGGGTTTTCCCTATCTCCAATTGGACTGAAATGGATGTATGGCAGTATATACAGATGGAAAATATTGAACTGCCTAATTTATACTTTTCGCATGTAAGGGAATGTGTCATCAGAGATGGAGTGATTTTAGCCAAATCAGAGTTTCTCAAACCACAACCAAAGGATATTGTCAAGACACTTACGGTACGTTTCAGAACTTGTGGTGATCTCCCCATTACCGGAGCAATAGAATCAACCGCCAATACACTTTCCCTAATTATAGAGGAAGTTGCCACCACAAGAACTACTGAACGCGGCACAAGGGCAGATGATAAACGTGGAGAAACTGCCATGGAAGACAGAAAAAAACAAGGCTATTTTTAAGTTCATTTAATATTACAGTTGATTTTAAAGAAGATAAAAGATAATCCCTAATTCTTAAGATAAATGAGTATTCAAGATAAAAACCAACTTTTGAGATTTACCACTGCAGGATCTGTAGATGATGGTAAAAGCACTTTAATAGGTCGTCTCCTTTATGATTCCAAGTCGATTTTTGAAGATCAAATGGAGGCTGTTAAAGCTTCAAGTGAAAAAAAAGGATTTGATTACGTGGATCTTTCCTTGCTAACTGATGGATTAAAATCTGAAAGAGAACAGGGAATTACCATTGATGTTGCTTATCGGTATTTTGCCACACCAAAAAGGAAATTCATCATAGCGGATACTCCAGGGCATATACAATATACCAGAAATATGGTAACAGGTGCATCAACAGCAAACCTGGCCATCATTTTAATAGATGCACGAAAAGGATTGGTAGAACAAACCCATAGGCATTCCTTTATTGCATCACTCTTACGCATTCCTCATGTCATAGTCTGTGTCAATAAAATGGATTTGGTGGATTATAACCAAGAAATTTATGATAAAATTGTTGAAGATTATCGATCATTTGCATCAAAACTGCAGGTCAAAGATGTTAATTTCGTTCCCATTTCAGCTTTAAGAGGGGATAATGTGGTGGATAGATCACAAAATATGCCATGGTATGAAGGTTCAACTCTTCTTTACCTTCTGGAAAATGTTCATATCGCTTCAGATTATAACCATGTCGATTGTAGATTTCCTGTTCAACTTGTTATCCGTCCCCATACTATGGAGTATCAGGATTTCAGAGGATATGCCGGGAGAATAGATGGGGGAATTTTCAAACCTGGTGATGAAGTGAAAATTTTACCTTCAGGATTCACCACCAAAATAAAGGATATCAATTTGGATGGAAAAACAATAAGGGAAGCTCATTCGCCAATGTCTGTTGTAATGACCCTCAAAGATGAGATAGATATTAGTAGAGGAGATATGATAGTAAGGCCTAACAACCAACCTGAAGTTGGGCAGGATTTGGAATTGATGGTTTGCTGGATGAACCAAAAGCCTATGACAGAAAGGACCAAATATATCATAAGACATACCACCAAAGAAACCCAAGCAATGGTAAAAGAAATACAATATAAAGTGGATATCAATACCTTACATAGAATTGAAGGAGTAAATGAAATAGGGATGAATGATATTGCCCGAATTACCCTTCGCTCAGCACAACCGATTTTTTTTGATTCCTATTCAAAAAACAGAAATACTGGATCAATCATATTAATAGATCAGAACACAAACGAAACTGTGGGTGCGGGGATGATAATTTAGAAGTTGGATCCAAAGTATTTTTTAATAAACATACCTTTAAAGCTCTATTTAATTGAATGCCAAATAAAATACTGATAAATGTTGGTGTTTTGACAAATCCGGGAGGGGTTTCTGCTTTATATAAAGCTCTGGATCTTGAATCAAAAAAACTTGCAGATTATTTCCAGATTTTTAATTCGACAAAAGAAAAGAACAATATCTCCAAATTCCTAAGGTTAATAAAAAAATACGTCCAATATTTCCATTTAATTAAGAAATATGAATACTTATTAATTAATCCATCCTTATTACCCAATTCTTTTTATAGAGATTCCTTTTTTACCTATTTGGGATTAATTAGGAATAAAAAAATTATTGTTTTTTGGCATGGGTGGAATGAGGAATTCTATAATAAATTAATTTCAAGTAAATTAAGACAAATCATTTTTAAAAAAACATTTTCCAAAGCAGATGCTTTTGTCATTCTAGGAAAAATCTTTGAGCAAAAATTATTTGATTTAGGAGTTAATCCCGATAAGAAAATGCTGGTTTTTTTTAATTCTGCCGATAATTCACATTTAATTGGGAAAAAACTTTCCAGAGACATCTCCGAAAAAAAAGAAATCACATTATTATTTATCGCAAGGTTTGATAAAAATAAGGGAATGTTTAAATCAGTTGAGATATTTAAACTGGTCCAGAAGAACTTTCCGGAAATTAAATTCAAACTCATTCTGGCCGGAGATGGACCAGAGTATAAAAAATTAAATGCGCACATTAATCAACAAAAAATAAAAAACATTGAATTAACAGGTTTTATTGGGGGTGCAGAAAAGCATAAGATTTTCCTTAGATCAGATATTTTACTTTTCCCATCCCACTACGGTGAAGGAATGCCCTTAAGTATTTTAGAAGCTATGACTTATGGACTTCCTATAATTAGTTCTGATGTCGGTGGAATTCCTGATTTAATAATTGATGGTGAAAATGGTTTTATGATACCGAAAAATTCCAATAATGAATTAAACGAGTATGTAAAAGCAATAGAAATATTTATAAAACATCCTGATTTGTATAAAACTATTTCTCTTAAAAACCGAAATTTTGCTGAGAACAACCTTACCCCAGAAAATGCTGGGCGAAAACTGATTAATTTTATTAATTCAATTTAAATATATGAGGGTATTAATCCCTGACGGGGAAAGTGGTCATGCTATTGCTGTTGCCCAAAGTTTACTTCTTAATGAAGAAGTAGAATTATACATAATGGCTCAAAAAAAAAATCCCCCTTCAAAATTTTTGAAAGGATGTAAGGCATTTAAATGGATTGAAACAACTGATGAAAAATCTTACTTAGAATCTATCCTTAAATTTGCCTTTGTACATAAAGTTAACATTATCCTTCCTATTGATGAGGCTTCTGGCAAAGTATTTTCACAATATAAAGACTATGTTGAAAAATTCATTCCCATTATACCTCTTCCTGAACTAGAAACATTTCACTTGGTAACAAATAAAAGATTGTTAGCTGAATTTTGCATTAAGAATGAAATACCAGTACCAATGTCGTGGAAATTGTCTGAATTTAATAAAGAATTACAGGTTAATGATGTTCAATTATTTCCAACAATTATTAAACCGGAATGTGGTAACGGTGGGAAAAACATTCAGCTTATTAAATCCAAAGAAGAGTATTTGGAAATAGATTTTGAAAGTCTAAATAAAGATTTCGGTGACTATTTTGTCCAGGAGTTCATTGAAGGATATGACATCGATATGAGTGTGCTTTGTATGAATGGTCAAATAAAAGCCTATACAATACAGAAAGCATTATTGGGAAGAAAATCAAAATTCGCCGCTGCTGCAGGAATAGAATTTTTAGAAAATAATGAATTAAAAAAAGTAGTTGAAAAGCTAATGCTGCAATTATGTTATTCAGGTATTGCACATTTAGACTTAAGGTTTGATAAAAAAACAAATGAATACAAATTAATTGAAATCAATTCAAGATTTTGGGGAAGTCTTTTAGGTTCCACGAAAGCTGGTGTCAATTTCCCTTATCTTTGCTGTAAAGTAAGATTTAACGAAGAGTTCGAAATTCCTAAATATTCAAAAAATCGATATTTTGATATATTTAGTTTATTAAAACGACCTTACTTTTTCAGAGACTATAATGTTAAAATAAAAGAAACGAATGCAAATTTTTTATTCAATGGTTTTTTAGCTAATGCTGTAAATGTTTTTAATCGTGGATAAACCTAAACTCATAATTTACTCCTAAGAATAGGTTACTTTTTCTGACTTTTTATAACCATAAAAAAGCCTCTTTCAATAAGTACTCCATCCAATTTTGAGAAAAGTTTTGATATTCCAGATTTCAATAGACCTCATAATTTAACTATAATTCCTAATATCTAATTTTTTTATTAAAAAAATTAAAACCCCGAAAAAAGCTAAAAATGCTTTTTTCGGGGTTTTCTTTTAAAAAATTCC